>SLIH01000247.1 GCA_007135745.1 Halomonas sp.
ATACAGCGGTGGTCGTAATCGATACCGAGACCGGTGAGCGGCATCCGATCTGGGTGGAAGCCGACTTTAACGCCGGAGAACTTTTCCCACCAGAAGGCCGGGAAAAGCCTGGAGAGGCGCAATCCGCGCTGCTGGTGCGCCCGGCCGTCAACTTCCGGGAAGGCCATCGCTATGTGGTGGCCCTGCGCAACCTCGTCAACAGCCAGGACGAACCTGTAGAAGCAGGCACTTTCTTCGCCACCTGCCGGGACCAGGGCGCCGGTGCCTTTATGGCGCCTGGTCTGCGCTCAAGATGCGCCGACCTGGAATCCGAGGTGTTCCCGGTTCTGGATGATCACGGCATCAGCACCCGGGACAACAAAGATCTGTACCTGGCCTGGGACTTCACCGTCGCCAGCGCCGAGAACAACGTTGCCCGGCTGCGCCACATGCGCAGTGACGCCTTTGCCAGCCTCTCAGCTAACGGTGATGCGGACTGCATTCAGTATCGCGATGGCGCCAACTGCGCGACACCTGAATTCAACGTGACCGAGGTTATCAAAGGCCAGACCCGGGGCAAGGCGTACCGTGAGATTCACGGCACCTTCGAAGCGCCGAGCTATGTGGTGCCGGCAGATCCCTCGCCACTTGAGGGCGCGCCGCTGATTGAGTTGCTGGAAAGCGCCAACGATGATGTTCTGGCCCGTCTGGAAGAAGAATGTCTGGCCAATGCACCCGATGACCTTTTCTGCGAGGCCGTGACAGAATTCCGGGAAGGAATCGATGGTTCCCGCAACGAACTGCGCCTGGCGGCTTCCGTAAGCACACCGCCCAACCGGCTGTTCTATAAAGCCACGGATGAACTCCATCTGGACGACCTGGCGATGCAGCCCTTTGGTGACGGGCTGCCCAACCGCACGGGCACCAAGACCGTTCCCTGGATGTGCCGCCTCTACGAGGATTCAACGCCCCAGACACCGGCACGACCAGGCGTCTATGGGCATGGTCTGTTCGACCAGCGCCGTGCGATCACCTACGACGCCGTACCGGATCTTTCCGTTTTTGACCCGGAGAACAACTACATGTTCTGTGCCGTGGACTGGTTCGGCTTTGCTACCGGCGATCTGGGAAATGTGCTCAGCGCATTGATCGATCTGTCCCAGTTCCCCGTGGTTCCCGATGCCACCCAGCAGGGCATGGTGCATAAGATGTTCCTGAGCCGACTGCTGCGTGATCCGGAGGGCTTTGCCTCCCACGAGGCATTCCAGAGCAGCGGGGAATCCGGCGAAGCGCAGGCACGCTTTGATAACCGCGAGGTTTTCTATCATGGCATCAGCCAGGGCGGGATCCTCGGCGGCCCCGTCGTGGCCATGTCCCAGGACATCACCCGGGGCGTGCTTGGCGTGCCGGGCATGAGCTACAGCCTGTTGCTGCGCCGCAGCACCGGTTGGTCGCGGCCGGCCGTCACCGACGAGATCCCCTTCGGTTTCTCCACCCTGCCCTATCTGGCCTATCCGGATGATCTCGACCGCAACGTCATGTTCGGGCTGATGCAAATGCTCTGGGACCGGGGTGAGAACAACGGTTACGCCTGGCATATTACCGATAACCAGGCGCTGGCCGGCCCGGACAACCAGGTCATGCTGCGCCCGGCCTTTGCGGATCACCTGGTCACCCACTGGAGCGCGCACAACATGGCCCGGACGCTCTTCGCGGCGAATGGGGAACAGTCCTTCCTGGCCGATATGTACCCGCGCCTCTGCGAGACTGGTGTTACGCACTGCTTCAACAACCGGGAGGAATTCTCGATGCAAAGGGACCCGGACGAAGCGCTGATGTTCGGATTGCCTCTATCCGATGACGAGGCGTCCTATGACCAGCCCGAAGGAGATCGGAGCAACCTCTCCGGGCTGATTCAATGGGACGAGGGACTCACCGCCGCACCCCCGGTAGGCAATATTCCCGCCGACTGGAAGGACGACCATGACCCCCACGGGTTCCCGCGCAACGCCCAGGGCGCCCTTTGTCAGCAGTCCCACTTCCTGCACCGGGAAGGCAAGCTGATTGATGCACGGCCGATCATCCAGGGGGCGCCCTGTCCCGCATTGAAGAAGTAGGGCAAAAATCACTCTGTCCACAGACCGAATCCCCATGCCACGGAAGGTATGGGGATCGAGCCGTTAGTTGGATCGCCTCCTCACTCAGACAGAACATAATTTGAACAATAATTAATTGTTTGCCACATTAACTGCGTATAACCGGGAATCGGTTACACGGGAGGAGCTCATCACTGCTTCACGGCAGGAGACGGGAGACAAAGCAGTTAAGGAGTAGGGAAATGCGACACGCTGTATGGATAGCCATTCTGTTTGCAATGACGCTGAACCTGTCCGGTTGTTTCGGCAGCAGTTCAAGCGATGATGAGGAGGAAACAACCGAAATCCCCGGCGATAATGGGGAAGGCGATATCACTGAGGACGATGATGATGACATTGAATCCGGCGATCCGGAGGATCTCGCCGAAGCTGAGCGACTTGTTTTTTACAGCGCTGAAGCCATAGCAATAGACCCGCCCGCACCATTCATGGCGGCTCTGGATCCGGACGATCCCGAAGTGGAAGTCCAGATTATTCCGCACCGCCAGGACAATGCACGGGCCCGGACCGATGCAAATATCTACCGTTTCACTGACGAGGAACAGGAAGCGGATCCATCCACCTTCCCGCTCGGCCTGAAAACAGGCACCTGGAATGACGGAGCCCTGGAAGACGTACATAAACCCCGCGTGATCTACAACAATCAGGATGGCGAACTCTATGCCGTTAATGCCGACGGCGGCGCCCCCGAAGCGACCCGGATTTCATCCGAGACGGACGCCGAAGTCGTCTGCGCGGCGAGTGTTTTTGCCGACTACACCAACCTTGAAGATTCGGTGATCGCCTATCAATCTGCTGGCTCCGATAATAACTGCAGCACGACGCACTGGCGGATGATCCGGCTGGGCGATGATGAGAGCACCGATCCTATCACGCTCAGGGACAGCGTGACCTATGACGGCGGATTCGCGCCGGCCGAGGACGGCTCTCCGAACGGCTTTCGCGAGCACTGGGCCATACCGGTTCGGGGTGAAAACGGTGCCATGGAGGCACTGCTGACGTTTGATGGTGACGATGAAGGTAATCTTGAATGGCACGAACTGAACGGCGGATCCCATGAACTTATTACGTCAGACACCTGGGTGCGGCCACTGGGCGTTGCGGGCGAAGACCATGAGCTTATTCTGCATGTTGGCCTGCCCATATCCGGTGGGCTGGCTTCCAGCGAACTGTTCGTGGTCGACCGCGACACATCCGAGCTTTCCGGACTCAACATCAGCGATGGAATGACTGTAAACACAGCAAAAGTGGAGACCAGCCTCACCGGCCCAGAACAGGCGGTCGCCCTCAACAGGAAACTCTATATTGCTGATATTGAAAGCGGTGATGACAATACGGGACGCCTGCTTGAAATTGACCCCGATGCCGGGAGCACTCAGGTTGAAGTGATCAACGACAACTGGGGCTCTAGCTTATTCGTTTCCGGCATGATGGCAGCCAGCGTGTCAGGCACAGATTATATTGCCTGGGCTTACCGGAACATCTCAGCCGACGACGACAGCGGAATTACGGCGGCCGACCAGAAAGAGTCTGGCGAGATTGTTTCTGTGTCTCTCTCAAATCCCGATCAATTTGTCGTCCAGGAGAACATTGCCTACGACTTCCCCCTGCCTGTTGACTCGCCCACTGCGGTCAGCGAGGACGCACCGCTATTCTTCTACAACCGTGGGACCCGGAGTTGGGCTGGCGCCATTGATATCACTGACGGTGGTGGAGGCTATGAGCTGCAGGCCGCCCAGTGGCTGGGACAAACCTGGTCCACGACCAT
>SLIH01000319.1 GCA_007135745.1 Halomonas sp.
GCGCCCGCGCGCCAGAAAAACAGAGGATTAACGGGTAATGACGAGACGACGCTTTCAGGTCCGGTTGCTGGATCCACGCCTGGGCGAAACCATTCCACTGCCGCAGCATGCCACCGAGGGATCTGCCGGTCTTGATCTCAGAGCCTGTGTCGAGCAGCCGCTGACACTGGAGCCCGGTGACACCGAATTGATACCCACCGGCATGGCAATCCATATTGAAGACCCCTCGCTGGCGGGGATGATCCTGCCTCGCTCCGGCCTGGGGCACAAACACGGCATTGTGCTTGGTAATCTGGTCGGCCTGATTGATTCCGATTATCAGGGCGAGTTGATGGTTTCGTGCTGGAACCGGGGCCATAAGGCCTTCGTCATAGAACCAGGGGAGCGGATCGCCCAGCTGGTGTTGGTGCCGGTGGTCCAGGCGGAATTTGAGTGTGTGGACGCTTTCACGGCCAGTGATCGGGGCGAGGGAGGCTTTGGTTCCACTGGTGGCCGTTGATCATGCAATAACATCCAGTGCATCTATACTGGCTTGAATAAGTACCCGTCCAGAGGAAGGTCCATGAAATTCGGCAAGAAAAACCAGACCAATGCAGGCGATCAGGCAAACGGTTCCGGCCCCGAAGGGAGGCGCGAAGTCTCCCTGACGCGGACACCGGTGATACAGAGTGTTCTGGCGCTGGGAGGCGCCGTGCTGCTGCCGTTGCTTTTGTTGGTGTTGGTGGTGGCACCGGCCGAGGAGCGTGCCTTTCAGCAGGTTTCGGAAGATCGGGTGGATGTACTCAAATCCCGTTTTGATCAGCATCTGAGTTACCTTCATGAGATTGTTGCCGGGTTCGCTGCCCAGGAAACGGCTCGTGCAGCGGCTACCCAGGGAGAGCAGGAGCAGGTTGCGCAAGTGCTTGCCCAGACCCTGCCCGGCAGTCGTGCCGTCTTTCTGTTTGCGCCGGGTGATTTCAGTCAACCTCCCGGGGCTGATTTCGAACTGAGTTTTGCCAGCATTGATCTGGCCCGCCAGGCTGAACGCCTGGGGGCCACGCGCATGGACGCTTTTCAGCGTGATGACGAATGGTTGATCCAGGTGGCCGCGCCCATACTGGCCACGGGGGAGGAGATCAGCGGGGGCAGCGTTCTGGTAATCTTTGATTCCGAGGTCATGGACCCCGTGTTTGCAGTGACGGCCGGGGCGATGTCCGGGCGCGTCGAGCTGCGACAGCGGGTCGGGGATCGTCACGTGCCCATATTCTCCAGCGGCCAGGGGCAGGGCGAGGCGCTGTCACGAAATCTCGACATCAGCGGGTGGTCCGTGCGTTACGTGCCCGATGAGGCCGCCCAGGAGCTTATCCCGAGAGCCTGGCTCTGGGGTCTGCCTATTGCGGTGGGGCTGCTGGTGGTTGTCGGCATCTGGGGCACATTTGGTCAGCTTCAGAAGCAGCTGCGCGAGGATCTGTCGGTACTGAGCAAGTGGGCCCAGAAGGCTTTTGCCGGTGAGCGGGTTAGGGCCCCGGTGGTACGCCTGCCCATGGTCAATGCGCTGGGGGAAACCCTGATGCGCCTGGCGCAGAGCGTGGGGCGTCGTGCAACCCAGAGCAAGCGCCGTGCCGCTGCAGCGAACAGCAGGAAAAAGGAAGCTCCAGCCGAACCCGCCCCTGCTCCAAAGGAACAGGCCTCGGACTCGGTGGAGGAGGAAGTTGAACCTCTGTTTCAGGATGACGGATTGGACATTGATATGCTGGATGGCGATGAGGACGTCCTCGGGCTGGGTGGTGCCGGGGAGAGCGAAGGGATGAGTCTGGAGGAAACGCCGTTGCCTCAGGTCGAGGTGCCGGCGGGAATATTCCGTGCCTACGACATCCGTGGGCAGGTCGGGGATAGCCTGACGCCGGAGATTGTCCGGGTCATTGGCCAGGCGATCGGAACCGAGGCCCGCCAGCGTGAACAACAACAGATCTGTGTCGGCTATGATGGGCGCCATTCCAGTCCCGAGCTGGCGGATGCGCTCATGCAGGGCATTATTTCCAGCGGCGTGGATGTTATTGATGTCGGGCGAGTCCCGACACCGGTGCTCTATTTTGCCGCCCACTACCTGGAAACCGGTTCGGGTGTCATGGTGACTGGAAGCCATAATCCTCCGGATTACAACGGCCTCAAGATGGTTCTCGGTGGTGAGACGTTGGCCGGCGATGCCATCCAGAAACTCCTGGAGCGCATCCGCAACCACAACATGAGCGCAGGCCAGGGCAGCCGTACCCAGGAAGATGTCCGCAGTGCCTATGTGGAACGCATTGTGAATGACATTGCGGTGGCCGCGCCGCTGCGGGTTGTCGTGGATGCTGGCAATGGCGTGGCCGGCGAGCTGGGTCCTGAACTGATCCGTGAGCTGGGCTGTGAAGTGCACCCGCTGTTCTGCGAGATTGACGGCAGCTTCCCCAACCACCATCCCGATCCCGGTAAACCCGAGAATCTGGAAGCTTTGATTGCCGCCGTGCGTGAGCAGAAGGCGGACCTGGGCATAGCTTTCGATGGTGACGGCGACCGAATCGGTGTGGTCACCAATAGCGGCAAGATCATTTGGCCCGACAGGCTGCTGATGCTTTTTGCGCGTGATGTGGTCTCCCGTAACCCGGGTGCGGACATCATCTACGACGTCAAGTGCTCCCGGCGTCTGGCGACTGTGATCAACGAATTCGGTGGCCGGCCCGTCATGTGGAAGACCGGCCATTCCTGGATCAAGGCCAAGATGAAGTCCATGGGTGCGCTCCTGGCCGGTGAGATGAGCGGCCATATTTTCTTCCAGGAGCGCTGGTATGGCTTTGACGATGGCATTTACGCAGCCGCCCGGCTTCTGGAGATTCTTGGCATCGAAGACCGGGAGGCCGATGAGATCTTTGCTGAGTTCCCGGAAGATGTCAGCACGCCGGAGATAAATCTTGCCGTGCCCGATGACCAGAAGTTTGCGCTGATAGAGCGCCTGGCCAAGGGCGGTGAATTTGGCGAAGCCAGTATCACCGATATTGATGGCCTGCGGGTTGATTACCCTGACGGTTGGGGGCTTTGCCGTGCCTCGAATACCACCCCCAATCTGGTTCTGCGCTTTGAGTCTGAAACCGAGGAGGGGCTGGAAAGAATCAAGGCCATATTCCGTGAGCAACTGGCCAAGGCGGAACCCTCACTCGAGATTTCTTTCTAGAAGGATAGCCCTCACTCATGACCATGGATCGTGACACAGCCATGCAGGTGGCCTCGGTACTGAGCCGGGGCCTGCCCTACATTCAGCGTTTTACCGGCCGCACCATCGTCGTCAAATACGGCGGTAACGCCATGGAGAACGAAGAGCTGAAGAACAGCTTCGCGCGGGACATTGTGCTTATGAAGCTGGTGGGCATGAATCCCGTTGTCGTTCATGGAGGTGGCCCCCAGATCGGAGAGCTTCTGGAGCGGCTGAACATCAGCTCACACTTTGTCGACGGTATGCGGGTCACCGATGCCGAAACCATGGACGTGGTGGAAATGGTGCTGGGCGGCCGGGTGAACAAGGAAATCGTCGCCCTGATGAATCAGCATGGGGGCAAGGCCATAGGCCTGACCGGCAAGGATGCGGGGCTGATTCGTGCACGGAAACTGGAAGTGCGGGATCCGTCCCCGGAAGTCACGCGGCCGGAAATTGTGGATATCGGCCATGTGGGCGAGGTGGCTGGTGTCAATCGTGATGTCATCGACATGCTCACCCGCAGTGACGTGATTCCCGTCATTGCGCCTATCGGGGTAGGCGATGACGGCAAGGCCTACAATATCAATGCTGATTCCGTTGCCGGTAAGGTGGCGGAGGCGCTGCAGGCCGAAAAGCTGATTCTTCTGACCAATGTGGCCGGCCTGCAGGACAGTCAGGGCAATGTGCTGACAGGGCTCACCGCCAGTCGTGTTGATGAGTTGATTGCGGACGGGACCATCCACGGTGGCATGCTGCCCAAGATCCGCTGTGCATTGGACGCGGTCAATGGTGGCGTGCAGTCAGCGCATATCATTGACGGCCGGGTGGCTCACGCCGTTCTGCTGGAGATCTTCACGGACGAGGGCGTCGGTACCCTGATTACCCGCTCCTGACGTTGGTCTTGTCAGTGGGTTTTTGCGGACCGGGATTGGCGTCCATGTCGGCCTGTGGGAAATAGGGCGCGTACCGGTTGATCCATTCCCGGGCTGCTTCATCCAGCGTCATATAGCGGGCTTCGCGAATGACCATGTCGAGGCGGTATTGCTGGATATGGCAGGCCTGTTCGACCATCCGCATGCGGTAGGCGTCGGCGGGATCCTTAAAGCAGACGCCTATCTCGTATTTTTCTTCGTAGGCTTCACAGGGCTCACACCAGACGACGACGCCCGCAACGGTGGCGGGCGGGTTGCAGCAGTCGATCCGAACCCTGACTCGCGCGCCGGGCTCGTAAGCCTCATCGGAGCAGAAGGCAACGCCTCCAAGGCTGAGGTTGCGCATCTCAACCAACGAAGGTTGGCCTTGATCCGGCTCGACTGCAATGGGCATGTCGACCGGGTGACGTATGAATGTCCGCGACTGCTCTCTGTTAAGCATCTCTTCCTCCCGGACAGCGCGGAACTCCGCGGATGCCCTCATGTGCCCACTCACTGTATGGGCTACCCTTCCCTGAAGTTTGTAATAGCCAGGCTGATCGTGTCCGATTCAGTCGCTAATGAACAATATCGCTCCTCTAAACAAAAAGACACCAGAACATTGTTGGAATTGCGAGTTTTCTCAAAAAAAATTCTTATGTCTATTATAGGACTTATCGGCATTTTTTCAGTATTCCTTAGTGCTCAGGGTATCGCATACGCTAGGATGAGCGCTCAAGGATCCAAAACTGGGCACATCCAAGAAATATGAAGAGACGACTGACTCTTGTCTTTTTCCTGATCCTGCTGCTCTGGGGCGGATATCACGCCGCTGTCTGGTACGGTGGCCATCAGTTCGTCAGGGAGCTGGCGTCCGAAATGGGTGGGGCCGGTGACCTGCGCTGGGACGGAGTGCGTCCGGGGCTGGAGGGCCGGCTTGAGATCCGGGGAATACGTTGGCATTGGTTTGATATCACCGAGCCGGTGCAGTTTGAACGGATGGTGATTGAAACCCCGGGTCCATTGGCGCTGCTGAGATGGCTGTATCAGGGCCACGAACCTGAGCAGTGGGCGCTCGGCGTCGAGGATGTCAGGTTGCATCTGCGCCCGGACCTTTTCAGACCCTGGGCCGGCCCCTACCGGGCCCTGTATCTTCCGCGCCATCCGTTGCATCTGCCTGCCTGTGGGGAGCGCGAGGTCCTGACTGCCGCCGATTTCCTGAAAATGGGGATCGATCGTGTGGCAGGTGATCTGAAGCTTTCGCGGGAGGGCCCGCAACGATACAACTTTGAAATCAACGCCGGGCCTCTGGGAAGTGCCGAAGGGCAGTTCAGGGCGGGCACCATCACGCTGATGCCGCCGGGGGAATTCCAACTGCGTAACCTCAAGCCGGAAACTGCTGACCTGGTGGCCCGCGATGCCGGACTGATGCGCCGACTTTCATCGTTCTGTGCAGCGGCCAGCGACCGAACCGTTGATGACTGGACAGCTCAGGCTGAAGAGCATTGGCGCGAAGGCATGGAGAATCGCGGGCTGATTCCTTCTGCCGCCATGACCGATCTCTACAGGCGCTGGCTGCGCGATGGTGGTGAGCTTGCAATGTCGTGGTCACCGAGCAATGGCTGGCCGGACCCGGACGAAGCCATGGCGGGCAGTGATTGGCAGGCTCGGACGGGCTTCAGGATCGCGTACAACGGCGTCGAGCAGAAGGATGTTGAGATGGAGCTGGCGCCGGAGCGTCGTCGTGATGAAGAGCAGGTTGCTCAGGTGCCCATCGAACTCGAGGGCCCCAAGCCTGATATTGGCGCCCGCTTTCACGAATCGGATGTTGAGCGCGCGGCGGCATGGATAGACCGGCGTGTGCGCCTTAGCCTTGAATCCGGGCGGGAGATCGAAGGTGAGCTGGTAGCCCGGGACGCTCGTTCGCTGCATATTCGTCGCATGATCGAAGGCGGGGAAGTGATTGCGCCCTTTGCGATCAGTGAGATTGAGGAGTTCGCCGTATGGCGCCGATCGGGGGATCCGGGGCGGCCCATTGATGAGGAGACCTCGGAGGCGGGAATGGAAGGATTTCTGCATCCCGGTCTCGAGGGGATACAGCCCATACCGACCGGTGAGCCCTGGGGCAACGGTGAGCGGGAGGACTGACATGGAGCGCCCTGTTCCCGCTATTCGGGAGATGCTTGAGCTACTGGTTGCGACACCTTCGATAAGCAGCGTGAGTCCTGAATGGGACCAGAGCAATGAGCCTGTGATCGCCCTGCTCGCGGACTGGCTGAAATCGCTCGACTTCCAGGTCGAGTGCACGGCCGTTTCTGACATGCCCGGCAAGTACAACCTGATCGCCACTCGCGGGCAGGGGCCTGGCGGGCTGGTGCTCTCGGGGCATACGGACACGGTGCCCTTCGATGACAAGCGCTGGAAGAGCGACCCTTTCCGCCTCAGCGAGCGGGATGACCGCTGGTATGGCCTGGGCACCTGTGACATGAAGGGCTTTTTCCCTCTCGCACTGGAGGCGGCCTGGCAGTCGCGGGATGTTGAACTGCGCGAGCCGTTGATCATACTCGCGACCGCCGATGAGGAAAGTGCCATGGGCGGTGCCCGGGCCCTGGTGGAGGCCGGGCAGCCCCGGGCGCGTTATGCCGTGATCGGAGAGCCCACGGAGCTTCGCCCGGTGCGCATGCACAAGGGCATCATGATGGAGCGCCTGGTGCTGCGCGGGCGCTCCGGCCACTCCTCGGACCCCTCGCTCGGGCGCAATGCGCTGGAGGGCATGCATGCCGCCATGACGGAGGTGCTGGCGCTGCGCAATGAGCTGCAGCATCGCTACCGCCATCCCGGCTTTCGGGTGGAATATCCCACGCTGAACCTGGGTCATATTCATGGGGGGGACAACCCCAACCGGATCTGCCCGGACTGCGAACTGCATTTCGATCTGCGCCCACTCCCCGGGATGGGTCTGGAAGAGCTGCGCCAGATGCTGCGTGAGCGGGTCTATCCGATCGCGCAGGCCCAGGAGCTGGAATGCCGGCTGGAGCCGCTGTTTGATGGTGTGCCGGCTTTCGAGCAAGCCGCCGACTCCCATCTGGTATCCTTATGCGAGAAAATGACCGGTCATCGTGCCCAGGCTGTCGCTTTCGCCACCGAAGCCCCCTTTTTGCAGCAGCTGGGCATGGAGACGCTGGTACTGGGGCCCGGTTCGATTGATCAGGCGCATCAGCCGGATGAATATCTGGCGTTGTCACAGGTCCAGCCCATGGTGGACGTTCTTTGCGGGTTGATTCGCCGCTGCTGTGTTTGACTCCGGGGAGCAGGGAGACGCGTTTTGAGTGAGACAAAAAACTGGCTGTATTGGTTCCGTCATTCATCGCCCTACATCAACGCCCATCGTGGGCGCACGGTAGTGATCAATCTCAGCGGTGAAGCCCTGGCCCATGAGAATCTCGAAAACACCATTCACGATATGGCACTGCTGGCGAGTCTGGGTGTACGGCTGGTGGTGGCTTTTGGCGCCCGGCCGCAGATAGGGCAGAGGCTGAAAGAAGCCGGAGTGGATTCCAGCTATCACCGGGGCCTGCGGGTGACGCCCGAGCAGCATCTGCCACTGGTTCTGGAGGCTGTGGGGCGGTTGCGCGCGACCCTGGAAAGCCAGCTGTCCATGGGGCTGATCAATTCTCCCATGCATGGCGCCCGAATCCAGGTGGCCAGTGGTAACTGGGTGACGGCTCGTCCGATCGGTATCATCGACGGGATTGATTTCGCTCACACCGGACAGGTCCGGCGCATTGAAGCCGAGACCATAGAGGCCATGCTGGCGCAGGGGCAGGTGGTTCTTTTGCCGCCGCTGGGTTATTCCGCCACGGGGGATGCCTTTAATCTTTCCCATGAAGAAGTGGCCAGTCAGGCAGCGGCCGCGCTGCATGCGGAAAAGTTGATCCTGTTCACCGCCCGCAATGGTCTCCTGACTGCTGATGGTGTTCCCGTGCGTGAGCTGACCATCAATCAGGCCCGTGAACTGCTTGCGGCAGGGCAATTGGCGGAGGATGACCAGGCGGCGTTGAAAGCGGCCGCCGATGCCTGTGTCGCTGGCGTTCGGCGTGCCCATATCATCAGTTACCGCTCCGACGGGGCACTGCTGGAGGAGCTTTTTACCCGGGATGGATTGGGCACACTGGTCAGTGATGATGACTACGAGCACATTCGAAGTGCCCGTGCCGAGGACGTCAGTGGTATCCAGGAACTTATTCAGCCACTGGAGGCTGGCGGCATACTGGTGAGCCGGCCACGGGATCTGCTGGAAACCGAGATCGACCGCTTCATTGTTGATGAGCGTGATGGCTCCATCGTGGGATGTGCCGCACTGTACCCTTACCCCGACTCCGGTATGATGGAGCTGGCCTGTTTTGCCGTGGCCGATGCCTATCGGGGCTCCGGGCGTGGTGACCGTCTGCTGGCGGTGGCTGAGCGTCGGGCCCGGGGGGAGGGTCTGGCCGAGCTGTTCGTTCTGACAACCCGCACGGGGCACTGGTTTCTGGAGCGGGGCTTTGAAGCGGCTCAGCCGGAGAAGCTGCCCTCCGCCAAACGTTCGGATTATGACCGACACCGCAACTCCCGGGTCTACGTCAAAACACTCTGACCACCCGTCTCGGAAAACCCCGATACAGGCTGTGCGTTCAACCAGATAACCTTCGCAACTGTTTTCTGGAAACTGTGAGGGAGCTGCATGAATTCAGGAGGTGCAGGGATCGCGGGGGTCCCCTCTGATCGTCGGGTCAGTGACCGGCGCAGCGTCAGGCTGGCGGCCCGGTGTGAGGGCGATGGTGGAATCTCCTGGCCTTGCCAGATCGTTGAATTCTCCGCAGATGGTGTGTTGTTGCGCTATCCGTCCCGGCGCCGCGAGCGCGTTATGGGCTGGCATGAACAGGGCAACCGCCAGCTTCGGCTGTTGTTCCGGTCCGCCGGCGGGCACGAAATGCACCGCATTGAAGTTCAGGTTGTTCGCCATTATGCGGGCATTCTTGCCGTGCGTTTTCTGGATGCACCGCTCAGGGCCTTTGAATCTCTGCTCGAAGCCTCGGGGATTGCCCGGGCGCACCGTTACCGACGGCCCGACCAGCGGCTGCAGCAGGCACGGGTTGCCGTGCGGATGGCCGTCGTTCCCTCGCTGCCTTCATTGATTGAGCCGGAAGACCTGCGCCCCGCGCCGCCGGGAGGTCAGAGTAACTTCACCGCCGTGCGCAAGCTCTGGGGGGCTCTGCTCCCGGATGCGGAGTCTGCGGCTACAGCCATCACCCCCTCGAGCCGCGAGCTGCTTCGCGGACTCAGGCACGCGGAGACGGAACTTCCGCAACAACCTCTGCGAAAGCGTCTGGCCGCATGGTTCGATCAGCACGAGGAGCCTCTTCCGAAAGCAATGAAGGATGTGGCGGGGCTGATTGAGCAGTTCATGCGTGCCCTGGGGCGCAGCCCCCGCCTGACCCGCCGTGGCCGCTGGTGCCTGCAGCGGCTGGAAACCACGATGCTGGCCACCGTGCTGTCCAATACGGGTGATCTCGAGAGCCGTTCCCATCCGCTGCGGCGTCTCATTGACCGTATTGGTCATCTGGATACGGTCGATCATTGCGAAGCCCTGGACTGGTCGCCCGAGCTTTACCATCGCATAACCCGCATTGCCCGTGGCCTGGAAGGCCACCATTACCTTCAGACGACCGTGGACTATCTGGGCCATTGCCTGCAGAGCGGCGAGCGTCGTTATCAAAACAATGTACGTCGTGTGGTCAAGGCCGCGGAAGGTGGAGAGAAACTTTCACAGGCGGAGGATATTTCGGATCGGGCGCTGGACGAGCGGCTGCTGGACGTTGAGGTGCCGAGAGTCGTACTGACTCTGGTGGAGAAAGGTTGGCGTGATTATCTTGCCCTGGTCTGTCTGCGTTGTGGCACGGAGTCAGCGGAGTGGGCGGATGGCCTGTCGGTCCTCGATGAACTGATGGCGGTGGCTTCTGGAGCGGCAAGCGTTAATAAGAGCGCTTTGTTGGCGCGTTTGAGCCTGGGCCTGGAGCAGATTGGTTGTGCCGAGTCTTCCCGGCTTGTGCTGGATCTGGAAGGTTTTCTGGAAGCACCGCACAAGTCGCATCGTGTGCGGCTGGGCAGTGGTTTCCACCAAAGGGCGGCGGGCTCATCAGCCAGCGCTGATACGCAGGAGCGACTTTGGGCCTCTTCGGTTGAGCAGATCAGGGTGGGGAGCTGGTTTCTGGATAACGGCTGCCGGGACGGAGTCCGCCCCCTGCGATTGGCCTGGAGCAACCGGGTGCGCAACCGCTTCATTCTGGTTGACCCCTCCGGTCGCAAGGTGGCCGAGTTCAGCACCGGAGAGCTTGCAGCAGCACTGAGCCGGCATGAGCTGGTGCCGGTGTCGCGGTACAACCAGAACCTGACGGATGAAGCCCTGGAGCGCGTTCTGCAGAGCCTTCATGGCAGTCTCATGACTCGATTACAGCTCTGTCCGGAAACCGGATTATTCGGTGAGCGCGAATGCCTGAGAGAAATGACCACAAGAATCGCGGCAAGTACTGATCACGGTTCTCAGGCCCTGATCATCCTGCAATCCGGAGCCAATGGCACGGAGGCGGCATCGGTCAGGGCACGGACGGCCGCTTTGGTCCGGGCCGAACTGTCACCGCAGGCGATGGCAGCAGTTGTGGATGAAGGGCTTCTGGCGGTGGTAATGCCAGGCGAGGGCGCCGAGGCCTGGGCCAAAGGTGTCACCCGTAATCTGAGAGGCGCTCTGGGCGATGATGCACCCCTGAGGGCCGGTGTTGTGCATTACGACTCCAGCCTGGTTACTGCACGCCAGTGGCTGGATCTGACGGTTCAGGCCTGTCGGCGGGCGAGCTGGCGCGCGGTGCCCCATGTGCGACGTGGCTCAGTACCTCGAGCCAGGGTTCGCCGGATAATGCATTTGGCTGACAGGCTTGTACGCGATGATGGGATGCGCCGCCAGTCACTGCTGCTCATGGCGCAACGACTGATTCCCTTGCACGGGCAAACACGCATGGGGCCGCAGTACGATGTCCAGGTTCACACTCATGGACTCGGAGGCGAGCTGGTGGGGCCTTCCGAGCTGGTACCCCTGGCGGAGCGCTATCAGAAAGCGGGATTGCTGGATCGGGAAGTATTCTCCCAGGCGGTCAGCCACCTGAGCTCGTCAGATTCCATTCTCAATGCCGGCGACACGGGTGTCTGTATCAATCTGTCCGGCCATTCGCTCAATGATCCGGAACTGCTGGAATTCATACATCGCAAACTGGGGGAAGTGCGCGTTCCCCTGGAGCGCATCTGTTTCAATATCACTGGTGCCGATTCGATCACCAATCCGGACGCGGTGGCGGTATTCATGCAGGAGGTCCGTGATCTGGGCTGTCGTATATCGCTGGGCGGCCTTGGCCTGGATCCGGATATGGCCCGTTTTATTCGTCGCCTGCCGGCGGATCTGGTGCGCCTCGATGGCTGTGTCGCGGCTATGCTGAATCGCGATGAGCGCAATGCCCGCTGGCTGGATGCGACCGTTGCGGTTGCCCACCATCTGGGGTGCGAAGTGATGGTGACTGGGGTTGATGAACTGGATCTTGTTAACTCACTGCGCCGCGCAGGCGTGGATTATGTCCAGGGGAAGGCAGTGGGCAGGGCGAAGCTTCTGACCTGAACGGGTTCCCGATATAGCCAGGGAGTCCCCTTCGGGTGGTTGTCTGGATGACGGCTTGCATGCAAGATGTTATTCCGATCAATCTGGACGCCCAAAGATGTCACGACAGTACCCTATCATTGCGGTCACCGGTTCCTCCGGCGCCGGCACAACCACCACCGGGAAAGCGTTTTCCAAGCTGTTTTCCAGCGAGGGGCTGACGGCGGCGATGGTCAGTGGCGACAGCTTTCACCGCTACACCCGCGAGGAGATGTCGCAGGTGGCCGAACGCGGCGCCTATGGTGACCTGAACCATTTCTCCCTGGCGGCCAATCACATCGATAAACTGGAATCGCTTTTTCAGGATTTCGGGAGCACTGGAACAGGGCAGTATCGTGATTATGTCCACGATGATGACCGCGCCCTGATTGAGCGCGGCTACCGGCCCGGAACCTTTACCCCCTGGCGAACATTGCCGGCCGACTGTGATCTGCTGTTCTATGAAGGTCTCCATGGAGGCGTGGTGACCGATCACTACAACGTGGCCCAGCATGTGGATCTGCTGATTGGCGTGGTCCCCATCGTCAATCTGGAATGGATACAGAAAATCCATCGGGATACCCATCACCGGGGTTATCGCCAGCACGAAGTGGTGGAGACCATCATCAACCGCATGGATGACTATGTTCAGGATATTGTCCCGCAGTTTGCCAACACCCACATCAACTTCCAACGGGTGCCCATGGTGGACACCTCCAACCCTTTTACGGCCCGGGAAGTGCCCTCCGCCGACGAAAGCATGATCGTCATTCATTTCCGTGACTACATGGATGTGGAGTTTCCACGCCTCCTGCAGATGATCAGCGGCAGCTTCATGTCCCGTCAGGATACCCTGGTCATTCCGGGCCCCAAGCTACCGCTGGCTATTGATCTGATTCTCAGGCCACGTATTCTCGAGATGATGGAACACCGGCGCTATACCTGGTGAGTAGCGACCCGGTGTTCCCTCCTGAACGCACGAATCCGTCGGGCGGTCTGCAGGGGTGCCTCCAGCATCGGCAGATGGCCAATATCGGCAAGGATGTCGAGTCGCGCCCGGGGCAGCAGTTTTGCATAGACCTTTCCCCCGGAAAGATCCACAACCTGGTCCCGTGCGCCCCACAGCACCTGGGCGGGGGCGGTTACCTGTGCCAGCAGCTCCGGCACCCGGATTTCGGGTTGAAGCATATCAGCGAACAGTAGCTGGTTGACTGGCGCGCGGTGAATCATTTCCCTTCTCAGGGCTGGCGCCATCAGACGGCTGAAAATCCGGCTGCCGCGATGGGTGGTCATGCGGAACAGGCGTTGGACCTCGGCGCTGTTTTCAGGGATCAGGGGGTTTTTCCCCTTCAGGAGCTCCTCTTCCAGCGCGCTGGGTTGAGTGCTCCCGACCCCGGCTGCATTCATCAGGGTGATGGCGGCCACGCTCTCCGGATGGCGGGCAGCCAGGGTGGCGCATATGGCACCCCCCATGGAGCTGCCAACCCAGTGCGCCGGCGGCAGGTCCAGTTTCCGGCTCCAGTGCGCCAGACGCTGGGCCTGATGCAGATAGGTGTAGCGCGCGCCGTAGCGGTAGCCGCTGGCCCCGAACCCGGGCAGATCCAGTACCAGAACAGGCTGGTTGCGACCCGCCAAGGCCGGAATCAGGCTGATCCAGTTCTCCTTGCTCGCCCCGAAGCCATGCACCAGTACGATCGGGGTTCCGTTGCCGGAGCCCAGGCGCCAGTAGTGCAGCTCGTGCCCGTCAACGGATACGCAGTCCAGGGACAGGCCCGGCAGGTGACCGGCTAGTTTCTGGCTCTTCTGCCAGAGGCCGTTACGCGGACGCCACTGACTGGCCGTGGCCCGGGCCTGCTCCAGCGGGGCACGCTTGAGGTAGGCGTCGCTTATGTGTTCAAGGGCGCCCAGTGTCGATTTCAGGGATATTTCCGTCATGATCGTCCGGTACTGCGTCGGATGGCGGTTGTGACCAGGCGTTGATAGCCGGCGGGCAGGAAGCGCTGCATCAGATCGGCGGCATGGGCATCAGGGCCAATCAGAATGCGGCGTTTGTTGCATCGAACGCCTTTGAGTATGGCCCGTGCCGCCTGGTCGGCTGTGGTTCGGAACAGTTTCTCGAACTGGTTCTGCAACTGGGAGTTGTCCTGGTTGCCCATCAGTTCGCCCACGCTGTCATCCATGCGCGCGGAACGGGCAATGTTGGTCTTGATGCCACCGGGATGAACGCAGGAGGCGGAAACCCCGGCATTTTCCAGATCCAGCTCCTGCCGAAGCGATTCCGTCAGGCCCCGCACCGCGAACTTGGTTGAGTTGTAGGCGCTCATGCTGGGTTGGGCGAACAGACCGAAGATGCTGGAGATGTTGACCACATGTCCACCATCCGGCGCGGCTTTCAGGTGGGGCAGAAAGGCCTTGGTACCATGGAGTACGCCCCAGTAATTGATGTCCATGATCCAGGCATAATCCTCGTAGCTGGATTTCTCCACGGAGCCTGCATGGGCCACCCCTGCGTTGTTGAAGATAAGGTTCACCTTGCCGTGATCGGCCACTACCTGGTCCGCC
>SLIH01000174.1 GCA_007135745.1 Halomonas sp.
CGAATTCGCCCCGGGTGGTTTCCTCCAGATCCGAGAAGGCATCCTGATCAAGGTAGGCCGAGTGGGGGTCGAGGCCCGACAGCATGCCCTTGATGGCTTTCTCGAGCAGCTCCCGATCGCTGACTTCCTCCACGTAGGCGCGCTTGATCCGCTCGAACACCTCGGTGAACCGGCGCAGGTCATCCAGTGGCAACTGCTCCTCGGGATCGCCCAGGTCAACCTGTATACGACCCATGTCCTCGTCATGGGGGCTTTCCCGCTCGATCACGTCCTGCGGCTCCAGGTCTTCAGCAACCAGGGGCGCGGATTGGAACAGGGCAACGGCCGCAATGAGCGTTACCGGCAGTGTCATCGACTTGTTCAGCATTCGGCAGATCCTGTATTCAGTATGTTGCCAACCATAGACCAGATACGACGCTTTTGCCGCATCGGCTTGATCCTACTCCAGCCATTCCCGCGGGTTCTGGGGCTGACCATTGTGCCGGATTTCGAAGTAGAGCCCGGTGCGGTTCCGGCCGCCCGTGTCTCCGGCCCGGGCAATGGTTTCGCCGCCGCGGACCCAATCGCCTTCACCTTTGGTCAGCGAGCTGTTGTTGCCATAGAGGCTCATAAAGCCATCCCCATGGTCAATGATGATCATCAGGCCAAATCCACGCAACCAGTTGGCGAAGATTACCCGGCCATAGTGCACTGCCTGCACGGCCTCTTCCGGCTCCAGCGCAATCCGGATGCCGTTGTTGCGCATGTCGCTGCGTCCAACGGACTCACCAAAATTCGCTGTTACATTACCACGAGCAGGCCAGGGGAGTTGAGCGCGCAGGGAATCGAAGGGGGCCACATCTTCTGGCGCCTCAATGTCCGCCAGTGCCTGCTCCATTTCCTTGAGCAGCTCCGTGAGCCGTTCCCGGTCCGCCTGCAGTTCCCTGAGTTCCGATTCCCGGTCCGTCATGCGCTCCTGCAGCGCCGCCAACGCCTTTTCCCGCTCCTGTTGCTGGCTGGCTCGCTGGTCCCGTTGTGCCTGAACCTGTTCTCGCGTGTTCTCCAGTTCATTTTGCGCCTGCTCGGTTGAGGCTCGGTTCTCCTCAATTTGTTCCAGTGTCCGGGCAAAGGCTTCCAGGCGGGCAATGGCGTCACGGCTTATGTATTCATGCCAGGTCATCAGCCGGGCGATTTCCTGGGGGTCGCTTTCGGTCAGCAGCAGTTTGAGGGTGGGGTGGTCGCCCTGCATCCAGGCTTCGCGCACCAGCTCGCGCAGCCCGTCACGGCCACGCAGGCGACGCGCTTCCAGCTCATCCGCCTCGTCGGAGAGCTCCGCCAGTTCGCGATCAAGTTCGGCTATGCGGTTCTGCAGTTCCGACAGGCGCTGGTTCAGGCGGCTGATTTCCTGCTCCGCCTCGCGCAGGCGCCGAAGGTGTTCGTCTTCGTCGCGCTGGGCACGCTCGAGCCATTCATTCACCGCGCTGATCCGCTCGCGCAGCTCCTCCAGGCGTTCCCGCTTGGCTGCCTCGTCGGCGCCCTGTGCCACTGGCGCCAAAAGGAGTGTGAGCAGCAGGGTCAGCCCCGCTGCTCGCCGCGCGACGCCGGATACCATGGGTTTAACCCAAGGTGACCAGCGTCTGGCCGGTCATTTCCTCGGGCTGCTCGATGGCCATCAGCGTCAGCAGGGAAGGGGCGATGTCGCACAGGGCGCCACCATCGCGCAGGCTGACCTGCTGTGGGCCCACGTAAACCAGCGGTACCGGCAGCGTGGTGTGGGCGGTGTGGGGCTGGCCGGTGGAGGGGTCGCGCATCTGCTCGCAGTTGCCGTGATCCGCCGTCACCAGGGCCTCGCCGCCATTGCGCTCCAGCGCCTCCAGCACCCGGCCCAGGCCTTCATCCACGGCTTCCGCCGCCTTCATGGCCGCCTCCAGGCTGCCGGAATGGCCCACCATGTCGCCATTGGCGTAATTGCAGATCACCAGATCGTACTCGCCGCTGTCGATGCGCTGCACCAGCTCATCCGTCACTTCCGGCGCGCTCATTTCCGGTTTCAGATCGTAGGTGGCCACCTTGGGTGAGGGCACCAGCACCCGGTCTTCGCCGGGGAAAGGTGTTTCCTCGCCACCGTTGAAGAAGAACGTAACGTGGGCGTACTTCTCCGTCTCGGCAATGCGCAGCTGTTTTTTTCCAAGGGAGCCGACGTATTCGCCCAGGGTGTTGGGCAGTGATTCCGGCGGGTAGGCGCAGCTGGTGTCGATGTCCGCCTCGTACTGGGTAAGCATCACAAAGTCACACAGTTTGGGCTCGCGTCGGCGCTGGAAGCCGTCAAAGTCCTTATCCACAAAAGCGTGGGTGAGCTGGCGGGCTCGGTCGGCGCGGAAGTTCATGAACAGCACCGCATCGCCGTCTTCAATGGCGACGGCAGGCTCGTTCTCGCTGCTGATCACGGTGCTCTTTACGAACTCATCGTCCTCACCGCGTTCATAGGCCGCCTCCAGGCCCGCAACGGCTGTAGGGGCCTGGTAATCGCCCTCGGCTAGGGTCAGCAGGTTATAAGCCTGCTCGATGCGGCCCCAGTTCTTGTCTCGATCCATGGCATAGTAGCGGCCAATAACGGAGGCCACCCGGCCCACACCAGCCTCGCGCAGGTGGGCATCCGCCTTCTCCAGCGAAGCTTTGGCGCTGCGCGGGGGCATGTCCCGCCCGTCCAGAAACGCATGAATATAGACCTTCTCCGCGCCCCGGCTGGCAGCCATACGGGCGGCGGCAATGATGTGTTCTTCGTGACTGTGTACGCCACCGGGCGAAAGCAGCCCGATCAGGTGAATCGCCTTGCCGCCGGCCACGGCTTTGTCCAGGGCGCCACCAATGGCGGGGTTGTCCGCCAGAGTGCCGTTTTCGGCGTCGCGGTTGATGCGGGTCAGGCTCTGGTACACCACGCGCCCGGCCCCCAGGTTCATGTGGCCCACCTCGGAATTGCCCATCTGCCCTTCCGGAAGCCCCACGGCCAGCCCGGAAGTGTTCAGCAGCGCCCGGGGCTGGTTGGCCCAGAGCCGGTCCCAGACCGGCGTGTTGGCGTTGCTGATGGCGTTGTCCTCGGTCGGTTCCCGATAGCCCCAGCCATCGAGAATGATCAAGGCAGTGGTTTTGCGCTTGTCAGTCATGCATCAATCCACAGTTGGTCCGCGATAAAGCGCCAATTCTATACCTTTTGGTGGATTCAGGCCACGAACAGCGCCTGTTGTTGAAGCAGGGCGGTGTGTATAATTCCGCCCCATCACAACGCGCTTCGGCGATCGAAGGAAAGGTGTAATGATTGAGCAACTGCTGGAATTCGCGGTTAACCGCTGGGAACTTGTAACGATCTTTTTCGTGCTGCTGCTGGCGCTATTCTATGTAGAAAGCCGCCGCGCCGGGCGCAAGGTGCCGCCCCAGGAAGCCGTCATGCTGCTCAACCGCGATCAGGCGGTTATCGTCGACGTGCGCGAGAAAAAGGATTACGGCGAAGGCCACATCAAGGGCGCCATCCACATCCCCATGTCCAAGTTGAAGGACCAGATCAACGTCCTCAACAAGCACAAAGACAAACTCATCATCATCGCCGACAAAGCCGGCCAGCACGGCGGCATGGCCATCAAGGAAATCCAGGGCCAGACCCAGGAGCTCAGCCTGGCCCGCCTCGCCGGCGGCATGATGGAATGGCAAAACGCCAACCTGCCGACCACGACGAAATAAAGCACACAGGCGCACCGGCATCCGGGCCTCTCGTCGTAGGGTGCTGGTGAGCGAAGCGAACCGCACCATGGGGATGGCCGAACAGCCGGTGCGGTTCACTGCATTCACCGCACCCTACGACTGACCTGAGACTTGAAACCTGCGACCTGTAACTTGTA
>SLIH01000207.1 GCA_007135745.1 Halomonas sp.
ACATCGTAAGCAGACCACGGAAGCGGAGCTGAACATCACCCCCTTCCTCAACCTGATGATTGTGCTGGTGCCCGTGCTGCTGATCAGCATGGTCTTCACCCAGACCCGGATACTCGAGCTCGAGTTCCCGGAGTCCGGTGATGTGGCTGCATTGGCTGATGAAGAAGAACTCCAGCTCTACATCAAGCTGCAACATGGCACCATTGAAATCGGCGACAGCAATCGCGGACGCCTGCAGCGCTTCGAGCCGAGTGATGGGGAGCCCGATTTTGCGGCCATGCAGCAGCTGCTGCGTGATATCAAATCACGCTTTCCCGACAAGCGTGATATCGCACTCATGGTCTCGCCCGACACCTCCTATCAGACACTCGTGAGTGCCATGGACCATATTCGCGGCTACCCGGACGTGGTCGCGGCCAGCGTGGTTCGTGCCGAACTCTTCCCGGATATCGCCCTTGGCGATGCCCCGGCGAGCACGGAGGGTGAGTCATGAAAAGCTCTCGTCGTGCCCGGCGAATGCAGCGTCACTACCGTCGCCTGAGCCGTCCGGGCGGTCTCAACCTGACCGCATTGATGGACATCTTCACCATCCTGGTGTTCTTCCTCATGGTGAACTCCTCCGATGTTCGTGTGCTGCAGGAAGATCGCGACATCCGCCTCCCCGAATCCGTGGCCGACGTGGTTCCCGAGGACACGCTGCGCATTGTGGTGGCCGGCCAGAGCATACTGGTGGGCGGCCGCGAAGTGGCCGCCGTGCCCGCAAGCGGTGAGGCCGGTGATCCAACGGTGATCGAGGGGCTGCAGGAGGCGCTGGCACGGCGCGCCGAGCGTCGTGGCGACATTCCCGAGGAGGGGTTTCCGGCCATGATCGTAGCGGACCGTGAGCTCGTCTATGGGAGTCTGCGCCACATCATGCACACCACGGTGGAGTCCGGGTTCCGGCAGGTGCGCCTGGCCGTGGAGCAGCAGCCCGAGGAGGTGAATGGTGACTAGGCAGCAGGAATCCGGCCTGCCGTGGAACCAGGCCTCCGCTGAAAACCACCGCCTGGGGCTGGTCCTGCTGGCGCTGTTGATCGTTTTTCTGCCGGCGGCCCTGATTATTCCCATGATCGAGCTGCCGGAGCCCGATCCGGATGCAGTGGAAGAGATACCTCCGCAGCTTGCCCGGCTCATGGAGGAGCGGGAACCGGACCCCGAACCTGAGCCAGCGCCAGAACCTGAAGTTGCCGAGCCCGACCCCGTGGAGGAGCCACCGGAACCGGAAGAACCCACGCCGGAGCCGCCCCCCGAGGAACCGCCCACCGAACCGGAAACCGTTGAGGAAGCCCGGGAAGTGGCGAGTCAGGCCGGGCTGATGGGCATGCGTGATGAGTTGGCGGACCTGCGGGACATGGCGGATCTGTCGGATACGGGCATTCAGGATGACGCCTCGACCGGGCAGGAGCGTGCGCGCGATCTGGGCGAACCCGATGAAGGCACGCTGCTGGCCGGCAGCGGCGGACCGGGCACCGTAGCTCGGGGAGAGGCCGAGGACGCCGAACTGGCGCGACGCCAGGCCCGTGAGCTGGAGGCCGACGCAGAAGAAGCCGCTGCGCCCACCGGAACGCCCGATGAGCGGCCCATGGCCAATATCCGTGAAACCTTTGACCAGAACAAGGCCGCATTATTCTCCATCTACAACCGTGCTCTGCGCGAAGACCCGTTGCTTGAAGGGCAGGTACTGCTTGAGCTTCTGATCTCACCGGAAGGGGAGGTGCTCGAGGTGGCGGTGGTTGAATCGGAACTGGACCGCCCGGAACTGGAAGAGCGTATCGCCAATCGCGTACGAATGTTCAGCTTTGGTTCCATGGACGTGCCGGAACGGCGTGTTCAGTTCCCTGTGGATTTTCTTCCGCCGTAGGCAACAGAGGCTTACAAACTGATACGTGCTCTGGGTGGTTTGTTTGAGCGTACATGTGTACTCTATACAAAACACTCCAGAGGTCGTTCTATGTCCTGGCTGCAACGCATTGGTCTTTTTCTGGCTGCAATACCCGCCACTCTGGCGGGCTTCATTCTTTGTGTTCTGAGGCCGTTTCATCGAAGGAATAACAAGCTCTGTGCACGGTTGTATGCACGCGGTGGTTTGCGTGTCCTCAACATGCGGGTGCGCGTCGAAGGTTGGCAGCATCTGCCCAGGGATGACGCTCACGTGATCATCGCCAACCACCAGTCCAACCTGGATCTCTACGTATACGGTCAGGTCACGCCCGAGAATGCTGTGGTGGTCGGCAAGCAGAGCCTTGGCTGGGTGCCCCTGTTCGGGCAGATCTTCTGGCTCGGTGGCAACGTGCTGATCCGGCGCAGCAGTCGCCGCCACGCCATGAGTGCCATGGAGGCGGCAAAAGGCGCGCTCAGCCATCAGAAGAAATCCGTCTGGATCATGCCGGAAGGAACCCGAAGCCGGGGGCGGGGGTTGCTGCCCTTCAAGAAAGGCGCCTTCCACACCGCAGTGGCCGCCGGCAAGCCGATCACTGTACTTTGCGTCAGCGATTACCTCAGGGCTTTAAATGAACGGCGTCCTGGGGAGCGCGTGACGGCCACCGTACGTGTCTTGCCCCCCATCAGCACGGAAAACCTCTCGGTTGAGGACGTTCCCGCCCTGATGACAAGGTGCCGCACCCTGATGGAAGAGCATCTGGAAAGCCTCAATGGTAACGCCAGAAGTGGCCAGGCCGGCAGGAAGAACGCCGCCTGATGCCACATCTGTTACGCCCGGCCCGCCGCATCCTGCGACTCCTGCCTGCAAACCTCAAAACAGGTCAACGGTCTCGCTCAAGGCAGGCCAGCACCAGCGCCCAGAACTCCGAAAAATCATTCACGACCACATCCGGCTTGTAGGGATAGCGTTCATTCCCGGGAAAGATTTTGTTGAGCCAGGGCAGATCCCACTGGGCACCGTTGAAAAACACGGCCGTCTGGCCTGCTTTTTTGGCAGCGATCACATCGGTGGTGCTGTCACCCACATACCAGATACCGCCATCCGAGGGTTCACCGAGTTGCTCGGCGGCCAGCAGTAGCTGGTCGGGGTGGGGCTTGCGCAGTGACACATCGTCCCCGCATATATTGAGTCGGAAAAGATCCGACCAGTCGGTGCCATCCACGAGCTTCAGCTCCTCCTCGAAGAATTCCCTGTCCCGGTTGGTGATGACGCCGACCGTTAGCGACAGATTATTGAGCGCCAGCAGAAGATTCCTGACCTGGGGCTCAAAAGATTTCGCGGTACCGTAGTGTTTTCGGTAGTGATCCTTGAATACTTCGTGGGCCCTGGCTTTGGCGTCCTGATCCTCTCCAAAGAGCACTTCAAAGATATCCGTCCGGGATATCTTGCGATCCGCTTTAACCTTGGGGTGAAGCTGGGCGTGATCGCGCACGTACTCCACCAGCCGGGCATCTTCCGGCGAGCGGGCTTCGGCGGGTTCAATCAGGTTATCCATAAGGCCCATTGTCTGTAATTCCGGAAGCATGTCGTCAACGGCGTGGTACATGGCATCCAGGGTGTCGACCAGGGTGGCGTGCCAGTCGAAGAGAATGACCCGGGGCGTGACCAGATTGACCACCGACGGGTGCCAGTCCGGCTCGATGCGTTTTTCGGGTGGGGTGGGGCCCGGCCAGGGTTCCGGGCGGTGTTCTTCGAGGGTTTTCTGGAAGCACTCATCATCGGATCTGGAATGTGCAGCCAGATCGGTCAGTTCCTCGAAGGAATGCACAATGGTGTCGGGTTTGTGGTCCGGATCGGCGGCAAAGGAGCGCTCAATGTAGCTGTCCTCCCAATGGCCACCGTTAAAGAACACCGCCGTGACGGGCGCATTCTTGGCGGTGATCATGT
>SLIH01000397.1 GCA_007135745.1 Halomonas sp.
AATTAATCAGAAAAAGGCAGATGCAAATATGGGTAAGATTTCCACGTACTACAAAAAGAAGCAGCTTGCTGAGCAGTTGGCTCAGGAACTGGAGGAAATGGAAAAGGACCAGGAACTTAAAAAGGAACTGGACTTCAAAAACAAGCTGCGCTCGTTGATGGAAGATTACGGGAAGTCGGCAAAAGACATGATTGAAATTCTTGCGGCCATCGACCCTTCGGTTCGTAATCGAGTGGATCAGGGCGCCGGTGGTTCCGATGGCCGCAAGAAGCGCCCGCTCAAGACTTACCGCAACCCCCATACAGGCGAAGTTGTGCAGACTCGGGGCGGTAATCACAAAACCCTGAACGCCTGGCGTAAGCAGTATGGACGCGATGAAGTGGCAGGCTGGCAGGAATCCTGATTGCACTCAATCCTATCGGAGTCAGGGATGACCTCCGTGAGGACGTCTTAACGTTTTCGCAACGTCACCGACTTCACTGAGCGAGGCCGCTGCGATAGGCTATGCCTTCTCAATAATGAATCCAGGGATGATCCATGTACGCTGTTATTCTCTCCGGAGGTTCCGGAACCCGCCTATGGCCCCTTTCCCGGGAGGCCTACCCGAAGCAGTTTCTGGCACTTAACAGTGAAGCTTCCCTGCTGGAGGAAACGCTGCAGCGTGCTCGATCAGTACCGGAATGTCAGGGCGTTATGGCCATCACCAACGAAGCTCACCGCTTCATTGTTGCGGCCCATCTTCAGAATCACGAACAACAGCTCGACCGGGGTACCGAGATTATTCTGGAGCCGGTAGGTCGCAACACGGCGCCGGCGATTGCGCTTGCGGCCATGCAGGTCTGCCAGAACGATCCAGACGGTATTATGCTGGTACTGCCTTCGGATCATGTTATTCGCGAAACCGAGGCCTTTGTGGAAGCGGCTGAGACGGGCGTGAAAGCTGCTGCAGCCGGTAAACTGGTCACTTTTGGCGTGGTGCCGCATACCGCGCATACCGGCTATGGTTATATTCGTGGCGATGAAAAGTCCGCCAGCGAAGGTGATTGGTTTCCAGTGCGGGAGTTTGTTGAAAAGCCCGATCAGGCCACGGCGGAGCGTTATCTCTCTGATGGTCATTACTACTGGAACAGTGGCATGTTCATGTTTCGCGCCGACCGTTATCTTGAGGTGCTGGAACAGCATCGGCCGGACATCCTGGAGGCCTGCCGCAGTGCCTGGGACGCTCGCAGCGAAGACCTCGACTTTGTTCGAATCAATGAGGCGGCATTCCGGGTCTGTCCCGAAGATTCCATTGATTACGCGGTCATGGAAAAAACCACGGACGCGGTGGTCATTCCCCTGGATGCGGGTTGGAGCGACGTGGGCTCCTGGGATGCCCTCTGGGAACTCCACGATCAGAACGAAGACGGTAATGTCCTGCGCGGTGATGTGATCACCGAGGACGTCACCGGATCCTATCTGCATTCGGAAGGTCGCCTGGTGGCGGCCATTGGCGTGGATAACCATGTGATTGTGGAAACCGACGACGTGGTGTTGGTGGCTGATCGCAGCCGGGTCCAGGACGTCAAGAAACTCGTTTCCCGGCTTAAGGCCGAAGGGCGGGAGGAATACCGTCTGCACCGGAAAGTGCATAGGCCCTGGGGCAGTTATGAAGGCATTGCCCGCAGTGACCGCTTCCAGGTCAAGCGGATTACCGTGAACCCGGGGGCGCACCTGTCACTGCAGAAACATCACCATCGTTCCGAGCACTGGGTTGTGGTCAAGGGTACGGCCATTGTTACCCGCAATGGCGAGGAAGTCATGCTGACCGAGGATCAGTCTACCTACATCCCTCTTGGTGTTACCCATCGTTTGAGCAACCCGGGCGTGATCCCGTTGGAAGTGATTGAGGTTCAGACCGGAAGTTACCTTGGTGAAGACGATATTGTGCGCTTTGAGGATCAATACAACCGCGTGTGATCCATCCCGTCACAACAGACTGGGATACAGGATAGAATAATAAGACGGGGCATGGAGAGGCGCCGTCCAGGGATGAACCAGAAGGAGCTGGCTGTTATGGAAGACTGGCTGCAGGAGCTTGAGCCCCTGGCCCAACAGAGTTTGCAGAAGGCACGGAAAGCCGTCGAGTGTCGTGGTGGTGGCGTGGTGTCGGTGGAGGATTACCTTCTCGCACTGCTTGAGCACCATCCCTCCCTGAGCTCTTTTCTCTACTCCCGCGGTATCGCGCTTGATGAGCTGATTCGCACCATCCAGTGTGAACAACCACTGGTTACGCTGTCCTCGGAAACCGCCGGACTGTCCTCCGAGTTGATCAACTGGCTGGCAATGGCTCGTGAGATTGTCGGCCGGAACCCACTGAGTGTCGCCCAGTTGCTGCGTGTACTTACCCATCGTTGTGAGCGCCTGAGTCAGCGGGCCTATGTGGCGGTGCTCGAACAGGTGCCGGAACAGAGCTGGCCGGCACTGGATCGTGGTGAACCTGTCGTGCAGCCGAAGGAGGACGCCGCCATGTTGCCGCTTGGTGGTGCGACAGATGAGCTTCTGCCAGCCTCCGAGAGCCTTCTTGAGGCTGCCCGACGTATAACGGCACAACTCCTTTCTGATCCGGTGCCGCTGATCCATCTGCAGTCGCATTCCAGCCTCATTGCCCGGTCCATGATCACCCATGTGCGTCAGGAGCTGGAGCAGCTTTCCGGAATGACTGTGGAGGCCTCGCGGATGCGGGTGAGTGACTGTTGCCGCAACCGGGGGTTCAGTCTGGTCAACACCCTTCATCGATGCCTTTCATCCACTGGAGCCTGTCGTCTCGTCATGTTGCAGGGTGCTACCCCGGAACTTCTTGAGGCCTTACTGCGGCGCGAGGGCGTTCTTCTGTGGCAATCGCTTATCAGTCAGGGACGAATGATTCCGTTGCTGGTCAGCCGGCCGACGATTGGCTCCGGACAATCCGTGCGTTGGCTTGAAGCCCAGTTTGATCGTCCTCTGGTGGAGGCTGAGGTGCCGCCCCTGGGGATCGATGATGTCCTTGGTTATCTGCGCGCTCGACAGCCGCTGCTTGAGAAGCGTGTCGGCATGCAGATAACGGGTGACGCCCTGTTTCTGGCGGCCAGTCACTGCACCTTCAGTGGTGAGTGCCCTGGCAATGGGGATTCCGATCCGGTTCCATCGGCGCCAGGTGCCGAACCCGAGCATGCGGAATCGACTCTGCGAGCGGCGGCGGCTATGGTTCAGGCTGATCGGGTATGCGGTAACGCTCGCCTGGCCGCGCTGAGGGCTTCATGGCAACGCCGGCAGAGGGAAGAACTGGTCGCACTGGCCCGCCCGGGCGATGCGACCGCACATCAAGCGGATGGTGATCTGTCCCTGGAGCTTGCCGCGGAAGAAGCCAGCTGGATGGAGGCCCGGGAGCAGAGCCTGGTACTCGATGGGGAAGCCGTGCGCAAATACCTGTGCATGGATTGATTGTGCCCGCTGATTTTGTGCTTATGGGGCGTGGTGTTAGTAGTGAGGCGGGGGCGGTTCCTGGTCGGCATGCTTCTGCTGGGGAGCGTGCAGATCCTCGATCTGTTTCTGTAGCTGTTGCTTTGCCTCCCAGAGTTCATGAATAGCCAGTTGCTGCTGGCCCAGTTGTTCGCTCAGGGTTTCCAGAAGGTCATCCTGGAACGCCAGTCTTGTCTCCAGTTCCTCGATCTGGGCCTTGAGGGCCCCGTTATCATCGCTGCTCATGAATTCCTGAATCCGATTTCGTCAGTGAGTCATTGCTTCTGGTATGATGCGCGCTGTCTGTATCACCGCTCATTACCCGTCCCAATCATAACCGGGTCAATGGGTTTGTGGCAGACCCTGCAGCACTG
>SLIH01000163.1 GCA_007135745.1 Halomonas sp.
ATCCGCCTCTCTGCTGATCACAGCGATCATCTATGGCCTTTCGGTCGTTTTCCTGTTCCTCGCCAGTTCCCTCTATCATGCGTTCAAGAAGGAAGAAAACGAACTGTCGAAATGGCGAAAACTGGACCGCTTCGCCATCTTTATACTCATTGCCGGCTCCTACACCCCCATCTGCTACTTCTTCCTGGATGATGGCTGGCGCACGCCCATGATTGCCATTCAGTGGAGTCTGGTGGCCTTCGGCGTCCTTTCCCAGATTTTCTTCCCGCGTGCGCCAAGGGTACTCTATACCGTCATCTACCTCATCATGGGCTGGCTTCTGATCATACCCATCAATCAGGTGCTTACCCACATGAATGTGACCCAGCAGACACTGCTGTTTGCGGGCGCTGCAGCCTTCACTCTGGGCGCTGTCTTCTATGCCACCAAGCGACCCGTGATGGTCCCCGGTGTATTCAGTTTTCATGAGCTTTTCCATGTCATGGTTCTGATTGGGGCAAGCTGTCACTACGCACTCATATACAGTGCTTTTGTCGATCACTCCCTGGCCTGACGGATCCCACCTGCATGAAAGGCAAAAAAACGGTATCCTTGCGCCTCGTCTGACAGGAGCTGGAGCAGTACTGTTATGTTGCGCTTGTTTACCGCCCTCATTACGTCCCTGCTGGTACTGATCAATACCCTGGTCGGCATAGGTCCCATGCTGATTCTGGGCATTATCAAGGCCGTCATTCCCCACCGGGGTATCCGGAACCTCTGCTCCCGCGCCGTCATGTGGATCGCGGAAACCTGGGCGGAGATCAACAAGGCCATTTTTGGTTTCATGCTACCCACTGAGTGGGATATCCGCTGTGATGTTCCGCTCCACCAGGATCAGTCCTACCTGATCATCAGCAATCACCAGTCCTACGTTGATATTCCCGCCCTGGTGCAGGCATTCAACCGCAAAACCCCTTACTTCAAGTTTTTCCTCAAGAAAGAGCTGATATGGGTTCCGTTTCTCGGTCTGGCGTTCTGGGCGCTGGATTACCCCTTCATGAAACGATACAGCAAGGCCCATCTTGAAAAGCATCCAGAGGATAAAGGCAAGGACCTGGAGATCACGCAACGCGCCTGCGCCAAGTTTCAGGGGCTGCCCGTGGCCGTTGTGAACTACCTTGAAGGTACCCGATTCACGCCAGCCAAACACGAGCACCAGGCGTCACCTTACAACCATCTCCTGCGCCCCAAGTCCGGCGGCATTGCCTTCGTTATGGCCGCCCTGGGCAAGCAGATGAACACCGTTCTGGACGTCAGCATCTATTATCCGGACGGTCCTCCCGGCTTCTGGGAGTTGATCAGCGGACAGGTTGAGCGTGTTGTGGTTGATATCCGTGGGTTTGATGTCCCTACCGAACTCCTCGGCGGTGACTATGCCAATGACGCGGAATTCCGCGAGAAGTTCCAGCAATGGGTAAGCGACCTCTGGGCCGACAAGGATCAGCGCCTTGGGTTGCTTCGGGAAGAAGCATCAACGTCTGGCTGATCCGGACTCTGGTCAATCATGGTCTCATAACGCACAAACCGATCCCGTCCCTGCCCTTTCGCCTCGTAAAGCGCCTCATCGGCACGCCGGATGAGGCTATCCGGGGCATCACTTGTGCTGGGCGTCATGGTTGCCAGGCCCTGACTTACAGTAACCGGAATTGTCTGGCCTTCCATAGGAAAAGCGTGCTTCTTAAGCGTCGATTTGATGCGGCTGGCAATGACTTCCGCACCACCTCCATCCGTATTGGGCAGCACGATGGCGAACTCTTCCCCACCGTAACGCACCACGACGTCGGACGTTCGGTAGATACACCCCAGCAAATGACGGACAAGAAACCGCAGGCATTCGTCCCCCGCCTGGTGCCCATACTGATCATTGAATGACTTGAAGTGATCAATATCCAGCATAATCAGAGATATCGGCTGCTTTTCCCGAATTGCCCGTTTCCACTCCGCCTGCAGCTGGTCACTGAAATAACGTCGATTGAAAGTACCTGTCAGGGGATCCAGCGACGAGAGCTGCTGGAGCTTAGTGTTGGCATCCTCCAGTTCCAGGGTGCGCTCCCGCACCCGGTGCTCCAGGCGTGTCGTGGCCTCCAGCTGCGCTTCTTCTGTCTCATCCCGCAACACCTTGATACGAAACGCCAGGGCAAACGAAAGCAGAACGAGCAGCGCCAATGAACCTATCTGCTGTCCGTTCTCGGTGACCGGATTCATCGGTATCAGCCCGAACTTGTTGAGAATCATCAGGGCCGTGCCACCGAGCACCGTGGCAAAGGCAATGCTGTAGTAAACGGCGGGCTTGTAGCCTCGGTACCAGATATAGAGTCCTGTTATCTGGCAGACAATCACGCAGATGAAAGCCAGCGCTGCCGACAGCCGGATAGTGAACTGATAGGGAACAAAGGGGGCCAGCAGGCTCAACACTCCCCCCAAAATTGTGATACCAAGCAAGACCTTGCTCAGTCGACGGGAATAACCTCTGGCATTGAGAAAAACCAGGGTAAACCAGGCACCGAAAAGCGATGCCAGGGCAACAAACAAGCCTGTGAATTTATCCTGCATCCAAGGTGTTTCCGGCCAGAGGAACTGATATGCAAAACCGTGCAGACTGGCCTGAAACCCCCCGATTGCCAGTACGAACAAGACGTAAAGGAGATAGGCCTTATCGCGGGTGGAGAACATGATGAACAGATTGTACAGGGCCATCACCAGTATGATGCCGAAGAACATGGCGTGCCCGGTCAGCATTCGCTGTTCGGTCTGGAACAACCGCTCCTTGGTGGTGAGGCTCATCGGCATCTGAATTGCGCTGGAGCTGTCCAGCCGCACGTACACCTGGAGAGTTTCTCCCTCTGGAAACGACAGTGGGAAAAGAAAATTCCTGAATCGGATTGGCCGCTGGGAAAATTCATACCGGTCACCGGTCTGGTAATGCTCAACCAGCCCTTCTTCCCCGAAAACCCAGAGGTCCACGTAGTCGAGCAGCGGGTAGGCAAGCTCCAGGAGCCACTCCTGCTCCTCACTGCCCTGGGTGAACGACGCCCGGAACCAGTATGTGGTGTCAGTAAAGCCGAAGTTCGGTGTTTCCGAAGCCACAGCCCGCCAATGCGAATCAGGGACTTCACGTACCGCATTAATATCCATCCTTCCCTGTGGGTCGGCCACATACTGAAAATGACCGCCCACTGAGTAGGGCAAGGACTCCGGAGGCAGTTGGACTGGCTCCAGTCCTTCCTGGGCTGCGACTCCCGACCCACAGAACAGAACCAGACACAGAGCTCCCAGGCAGAGCACTATTGAACGCAGACCGAGCGTGTTCCTGATCCCGGGCATCCCAAACGCCCTCAAACCAATCGCCATCAAATCAATCCAATGAAAACTATAATCACGATTCATAGCATCGTATTGCAGTCTAGTAGACAAAACGGCTGGTCGCTCGCGTGCTCATGATCCACCAGAACCCGTTTTTTTAACCAAAGGCGTCTCAATAGCGGCCTTACGCAGCTGGTGCAAGGTCAGGGAAGGACCAATCACCTCAAACACAATCGCTGAACCTACAATGATCGGAAGAATGTAATGAAGCTCCGGCAGGCGATCCGTGGCAGCCATCGCCAGACCGATGGCGATACCGGCCTGAGGCATGAGTGCGGGCCCGACCCGACGGCGCATGGCAGCAGAGGAACCCGCCCAGCGCCCACCAAGGTAACCTCCTACCACACGGCCAGCACCACGTGCCAGAACATAGACCAGCCCCAGCCAACCCATGGCAAGCACCATATCCAGTTCAAGGCTGAAACCCGCAAGAAAGAAGAATATGAAAATGA
>SLIH01000110.1 GCA_007135745.1 Halomonas sp.
AAGCCAGAGAACGACCGCAAAGGGCAGCCAGCGCCCGACAATGTAGATTCGCCACTCCCACCAGCGGGAGCGGGTGCCGAGTGCGTGACGCAGCCGCATTGGGCGGACGAACCAGCAGAAAAAGGCTGCGCCGAAAATGCCTGAGAAAAGCACCACTCGGGTTCCCACTATCTGGTCCACCCAGTCCAGCACCGGCATGTCGCCTATGGTCAGTTGCAGGGGCGTGAAGCTCAAAGCGGACGGCAGTCCCAGAACCAGCATCAAGGCCCCAACGCTGAGAACCGCACGGGTGTTGGTGGTACGGAATTCCTCGGCCACGGCGCTGATAATCACTTTTAGCCCGGCCAGGGAGGAACTGAAGGCTGCCATGAAGAACAGACAGAAAAAGGCCATCGCCACCGGTACGCCCCAGGCCATGTGTTCGAACACCCGGGGCAGGGTAGTGAATGCCAATTGGCTGCCTTCGCCGGGATCCAGTCCGTAGGTGAACACAAAGGGGAAGATCATCCAGCCGGCGAGCAGGGCAATGCATGTTTCGGTGACGCCCACCACCAGGCAGGCTCGGGGCACGTGGGCCTTGCGGGGGATGTAGCTGCCGTAGGTCACCAGATACCCCTGCCCCAGCGCCAGGGTAAAAAAGCCCTGGCCGAAGGCCATTAGCCAGAGTTCCGGGTTACGCCAGGCACTGAAGTCCGCATAGAGCAGAAAATCCTTGGCCTCGTCCCAACCGTCCATCTGGCTGGCAACGATCACAAGACCAATGATCACGGCAAGCAGCACCGGCATCAGCAGCTTTGAAAACTTTTCTATGGCCCCGATTCCCCGGATCAGGAAGATACTGGCCAGAAGGATAATGGCAATAAAGAACCAGACGGAGGCATAACTTTCCGAGAAATCGTCGAAGGGACGGACATTATCCCGAACGGAATCCACCGCGTAGCCCAGGGTCCAGCCGGTGATTACCAGGTAATAACTGGTAATAACCACGGTCAACAGAACCACAAACCAGCCATACCAGGGGCCGAAACGATTCACCTGACGGTAGGTGTGTACGGTGTTTCCCTGAGCCATGCGTCCGGCGGCAACCTCCAGATACATCATGGGCAGGCAGATGATGAACAGCGCCAGCAGGTAGGCCAGAATAAAGGCCGCACCGCCGTGCTCCCCCACCATATAGGGGAAGCGCCACAGGTTGCCCAACCCAACCGCCGCTGCGGCCATGGAGAATACGAATGCGGGTTCCGACGACCATTGGCCGCGGTATTTCGCGGTTTCAGTACCCGGGGATTCTGTTCTTGGATCCTCTGTCATGCCTCTTAGCTGTGCTCCGTTGTGACGGGGTTGAACCAGGGAGCAATCCCTGGTCTGAAGTCGCGATAGTAACGCATGCCAGAGTCAGGGATACAGGGTCGCTTTGCGTCCGGGCACTGTTAACCGTTATAACATCGACCTTCGCCATTTTTTTTCGTTAGGGGACGACGAGACCCATGACCCAGGACCAGACAATCATTCTTGCGATACTGGCTGTTACCGTGGGAATGTTCCTGTGGGGCCGCTGGCGGCATGACATGGTAGCGCTGGGTGCTTTGCTGGCCTGTGTGGTGGTGGGGCTTGTGCCATCGGAGCAGGCATTTTCCGGCTTCGGTCATCCCGCGGTAATTACCGTGGCCTGTGTTCTGGTGCTCAGCTCCGGGTTACAGCGCACCGGGGCCGTGGATGCCCTGGCGCATCGACTGCTGCCGAGCAACGTCGGTCCCATGCTCACCATTGGTGCCCTGGCCGGCCTCGGTGCCATTCTGTCCGCCTTTATGAATAATGTGGGGGCAATGGCGCTGCTCATGCCCATCGCCATCCAGGTATCCCGGAAGCATGAGCTGACCCCGGGGAAGGTCCTCATGCCATTGGCCTTCGGTACCATCCTTGGCGGTATGACCACCCTGATCGGCACGCCACCCAATCTGATTGTCTCCGGTTTCCGTTCCGAGGCGGTGGGCAGCAGTTTCGGTATGTTCGACTTCACGCCGGTCGGGTTGGCGGTTGCCACGCTGGGTGTGATCTTTGTGGTGCTGGTGGGGCGTTTTCTGGTTCCTTCACGGGAGCAACCCGGAGCCGAGGGCTTTGACACCGGTGCTTACCTTACGGAGGTCCGGGTTGAGGAAAACGGCAAGGCTGCGGGCAAGAGCCTTCAGACGCTGGAATCCGACCTGGAAGAGGCCGATGCCCAGGTCATTGGTATGGTTCGCAATGAGTTCAGGGTGTCCGCGCCCAATACCAGCCGTGTACTGCGGCCGGGAGATATTCTGGTTCTGGAGGCTGATCCGGAGGCCCTGTCCAGTCTGCTTTCCGGTCTTGGCCTGAAGCTCGAAGGTGAAAAGGAAGGCGAGGAAGAACCGAAGGAGGGCGAGCGCAGCGCGGACCGGGCTTCAAAAGTCGAAAAGGATGAAAAAGAGGAAAAAAAGGAGAAGAAGGAAAAGAAAGAAAAACGCGACGCGGATGAGATTGAACTCCAGGAACTTGTGGTTATGCCCACATCCGGGTTGATCGGCCGCTCCGCCGATCAGTTGTCCATCCGCACCCGCTATAGCCTGAACCTCCTGGCCATTTCCCGCGAAGGCATGCGTTCGATCAAACGCCTGCGTTCCACGCCGATTGAGGCGGGCGATCTGTTGCTGATGCAGGGGCGGCCCGAGGCACTCTCCGGATTTGCCTCTGAGCTTGGCTGTGCGCCCCTGGCCAGCCGTTCCATTAACATTCCGGATAACCGTCAGGCCATCATCGCGACCCTGGTGATGGTCGCCGCCATCGCCGGTGCGGCCTTCGGTTTGCTGCCGGCGGCGATTTCCTTTGCCGCCGGTGTGCTGGTGTTCATGGCTCTGTGGATTATTCCGCCGCGTCAGGTGTATGAAACCATAGACTGGCCTGTAATTGTCCTTCTGGCGGCCTTGATTCCGGTGGCCGGAGCCATGGCCACGACCGGCACCGCGGATCTGATTGCAAACTACCTGCTCGACACCCTGGCGCAGGGTAATGCCATCATTGCGCTGACCGCTATACTGGTGGTGACTATGGTCCTGTCGGATTTCATGAACAACGCCGCCACCGCCGCCGTGATGTGCCCGATTGCCATCAGCAGCGCCGCCCAGCTCGACGTCAACCCGGATTCGTTTCTGATGAGTGTGGCCATCGGCGCCTCCTGCGCCTTTCTGACGCCGATCGGTCACCAGAATAATACGCTCATTCTCGGGCCGGGTGGTTTCCGCTTTGGTGACTACTGGCGGCTTGGTCTGCCGCTGGAGGTGTTGGTGGTTGCCGTGAGTGTTCCCATGCTGCTGTGGGTATGGCCGCTGTGAGGCTGAAATTTGGCTCGCCCTGGTATTCAGGCGATGAAGAGGGTCAGGTGGTTACGGGGGTAGCTGCGAGGCCGGATCATTGGGACGATCCGGCCTCGGTCAGTTGGTGATGATTATCCGCACCCTTCGATCTCGGCAAGAAGCTCATCGGTAACTTCCTCACCGTTGATGAACTGGGTGCCATTGCTCCATTCAACGTTGTAGGTTTCACCCGAGGCATTGGTGGTCACGTTCATTTCTCCCGATTGTATGCTCGGGTCGGCCACCGTTGGCCCCCAGTTATTCACCTGAATTTCGGTAACCGTCTCCATGGTTACATCAATAGCGCAGTCTTCATCTTTGAAGGCATGGCGACCATTAACATCAATCAGTGCGCCGTCAGTGTCCTCGCGCGAGATCACAGACAGGGGTGTGCCGTCGGGCACGTTCTCGCCCAGCTCAAGCCGGTAGCTCTCCATTTCCGACGAGAAGTGGGCCACGAAAGCGGAGTCTTCCACTTG
>SLIH01000208.1 GCA_007135745.1 Halomonas sp.
ATCGGCGCTGGCGTCGGCGCTGGACTGGTCACTTGAGTGACCCGTCCGGTGCCCCGCGCGGGCGAGCACCGCTTTGACCGGGTCGGAGACGCCCTCCTGGTTGTCCTGCATCTCCTGGAGCAGCGCGCGGCGCGACTCGAGGCCCGAACGCTCTTCCTTGAGCTGCGCCAAACGCTCGGCGAGCTCGCGTTGCTCGGCGTCGAACTTCTGCGCGAGCTGCTTCTGCCGCTCGAGCTGGGCGTTCTCGTCTTCGAGCAGCTTCTTCGTCTCCTCGAGGCGCTGCTCGGCGTCATCGCGGTCGGTGAGCAGCGTCTCGAGCTCGTCGGTGATGGTGGTGGCGCGCTCGTCGAGCTTGTCGCGCGTGCTCGTGAGCGTCTGCTCGTGATGATTGAGCGAGTTGATCTCGTTGTGAAGCTGCGCGGTGCGCCGCATGAGCTGGGTGATGCCGGCCTTTTCGTCCTCAAGCTCGGAGCGTTTTTCATTGAGATCGTGCTGAAGTCGGCGGTGCTCCTGCTGGGCGGCTTCGAGCGTGCCCTTATGGTAATCGCCGTGCTGGTTCTGGTCGCCAGTATGACTGGGCTGACGGCCGTGCTGCTGACCATGCAGTCCACGCGAACCCGCGAAATGGCAATACTGCGGGCAGTAGGCGCCTCGCCCTGGACCATCAGCTTCATGTACATCGCCGAATGCCTGTTGCTCGTGGGTGGGGCGGCACTGCTGGCCCTGGGCATCTGGTTCGGCGGGCTGCAGTTGATTGCCCCCTGGCTGAGCCAGATCTGGGGCATTCATATTGGCCTGCGCCCACCGGACAGCATGGAGTGGCTGCTGCTCGCCGGCGCTCTGGGGCTGGCATTCCTGGTGTCGCTGATCCCCGCGATTATCGGCTACCGACGAAGTCTGGCGGAAGGCTTAACTCCGCGGGAGTGATACACGAAAAGAGCGTATAAAGGCCTCCGCGGGCATGGGCCTTCCGAGGTAGAAGCCCTGCCCCCACTCACAGCCAAGGGACTGGACAAACGCCTGCTGCTCCGGCGTTTCCAGCCCTTCGCTGACCGTACTCAATCCAAGGTCTCCGGCCAGATGCACAATGCTTCGGATAATACTGGAGGGGCTGCTGTCAGAGGCCACTGCCTGGACAAAGGAACGGTCGATCTTGAGCTGATCAACAGGAAATCGATGCAGATACGATAACGAAGAATAACCGGTGCCGAAGTCATCCAGTGCCAACCTGATGCCCATATGGCGTAACCGATTCATCGCCACCAGCACGCTTTCAGTATCTTTCAACAACGCGCTTTCGGTGAATTCCAGAACCAGGCTTTCCGATGAGAGCCCGCTATCGCGCAGGGCCGAACGCACCTGCCCGACAAGGTCGGCACGATAGAACTGATCGGCGGCCACATTGACCGACACCGGGATCATTGGCAGCCCTTGCGCCTGCCACCGGGCATTCTGGGCACAGGCAGTGCGGAGTACCCAGGCACCGACCTCTACCATCAGACCATGCTCTTCCAGAAGGTGGATGAAGTGAACCGGCCCCAGTAACCCACGAACCGGATGCTGCCAGCGCAACAAAGCCTCGGCGCCGATAAGTTCGCCACTGTGCAGATCGAACAGCGGCTGGTAATGGAGGGCGAACTCCTCGCGCCGCAAGGCCTGCTGAAGCTGGGACACCAGTGTCATGCGTTCGTGCACTGCCGTATTGAGTTCTTCGGTGAAGTAACGATAATCCCCCCGTCCCTGCTCCTTGGCTACGTACATGGCAGCATCGGCGGCACGCAGAAGATCGTGCACGTCCTCGCCGTCATCGGGGAAGAGGCTGATACCGATACTGGCACCGATCTGAAAGCTGTGACCACCCAGGATGAACGGCTTTTCCAGCTGCGCCAGGACATTACGGGCAACGACCGAGACACTGTCTGCCTGGGTCAGGTCCGGCATATTGATGACAAATTCATCGCCGCCTACCCGCGCGATGGTATCCGTCCCACGAACACACCCCTTGAGCCGCTGCGCAACCTCCTGCAGCAGACGATCGCCCTCGTAATGCCCGAGGGAATCGTTCACATGCTTGAACCGGTCCAGATCCACCATAAGCACGGCCGTTCTCGCCCCCGTGCGGCGCGCGTGCTCGATGGATCGATGAATGCGGTCCTGTAACAGGGTTCGGTTGGGCAGATCGGTGAGGCTGTCGTGATGGGCCATGTGTCGGATGCGCGATTCATCCCGGTGGCGCTGAATGGCAATACCCGCCAGATGCACGGCGCCGCTGATGATCCGGTTCTCCGCCTCTGTGGGTTTCCCCGCCACGCGGTTGTATACGGCGAATGAGCCAAGGACTTCGCCGGTATTGGTCATAATCGGCGTGGACCAGCAGGATTGGAGCCCATACCCCGAGGCCAATTCACGATAGTCAGCCCATAGCGGGTCACTTGCTATATCCGTGACCACCACCGGCTCACGCCGGTACATGGCGGTGCCACATGAGCCAACGGCGGGGCCAATTACAATCCCGACCAGTGCCTGGGAATAGGCTTCCGGTAGACTCGGCGCAATGCTGGCGGTAATCCGCTGACATTGTTCATCCAATACCACGATGGAGACAAAGCCCCGAACCTGCTCGTCTTCCAGCCACAGTGCCAACTGATCAAGCACATCTTCGTAGGCCCGGTTCGCGGCAATCATCTCCAGAATCCGGTATTGCCCAAGGTGCAGAGCCTCGGCCTGCTTGCGCTCCTGAATCTCGAGCTGCATCTGCTCGTTCAGCCTCGATAGATCGGCCGTCATGGTCTCTTTTTCAGTCAGCGCGACTTCCAGTTCCCCGGTTCGGTTCTTAACAGTTTCCTCCAGCAGCAAGGCCCTCTGGAACATGCCAAAATCCGTGCTCTGGCCTCCCATACTGCGTTCAGCACGATCCATCAGGGCATTGATAATCCGGTGCAGGCGTTCAATTTCCGACGCCAGGCGGTCATCCTGCTCTTCCGGGGCATGCGCCTTTTCTTCGTTCATGACGCACCCTCTCTGTCCGGGTAACCGATAGCCAGCGCCGTGAAGGTCTGATTGACATGGACACCTTCAAACTGCTCGCCATAGGAGTTGAACCCAACGACATTGTGACGTCGCACCAGCGCCCCCGCCGGCTCACGCAGGTCACGCTGCACCAGTTCAAGCTTGCGGAGAATACAGTCGCAGACCAGTATCGCCTGGGGCTCGCCGAGCTGTTGGCTGATATCATCCAATGCTCTACTGAGATTCTCTATCAGATCCACCCCGCGCGCCACACGAATCACCAGCCCTTCCTCAATGGCGCAGTAAAACGTGAGACTGCCATCCGGGTTGACCTTCTGGATGGAGCGCACGTATTCCCTGCCATTGACCATCACCACCACCGGTGACGAAGCAAAACGATCCGGACTCAGATCGTTAACATCAACGCCGGTCAGGCGCGCGTATTCCGGAGCCGCCGGCAACCCATTGATCTCGGTTACCCGCCGCTGCTCGGGGTCCGCTCCGGTAATCACCAGACGTTCATCCGTTGCGACAAAATGCTGCGTCTTCCGCACCAGGAAAGGGCACTGCGAATGAAACAGCACCACCACGGCGTGATCGCTATGGAATCGCCCCTCATGAAAAACCCAGGTTTGTTCAAAGCGAAGGTTGTCCCCCGCGGAGCCACCAATCACGGGGACTTCTCCCAGACTGTTCTGAATGGCACCAATCAGAACCTCTTCCCGCCTGGACAGACCGTCGACCATCAGGAAAGCAAACTGGGCGCCCGACGAATCAGCGCCATCACACTGCGAAAGCTGGCGTCTCATGTCCTGCACCAGATTCCTGGCGGC
>SLIH01000117.1 GCA_007135745.1 Halomonas sp.
GGTTCGGCATTGTTGCGTCGCGGCCCCTGCCTGATTGCGCTCGTCTATCTTGTGTTGGGTTCGGCCTGGATTCTCTTCAGTGATCGCTGGGTTGATGCCCTGTCGTCTGATCCTGCCGTCCTTGTGCAGCTTCAAAGCTGGAAGGGGCTGGCCTTTGTGTTTGTCACCTCGGTGCTGCTTTATGCAGCCATGAAGCGCTTCTATGGCGCCATTGTTCACCTGCAGCAACGCAATCAGGCGGAGTCGGAACGCCTTCAGCGTGCCCACCGGATTGCCCGCCTGGGAGACTGGCAGGTCGATCCCGCCAGCGGCGACCTGATCGGATCCGCGGAGTTTTACCGTTTGCTGGAATGCAGTCCGCAACAATGGGATGAGTTGGTTCTGCTGTTCCAGCCAGAGGATCGAACCCACCTGGAAGCAGACCTTCGGGCCCTCCTGCGCGATGGCACGCCTGTGGAGCGAGAATGCCGTCTGGCTGTTAAAGAGGGGCAGAACTGGTTTCACCTGCGGGCCGCCCTTACGGATGACGGGCGGGTCGCCGGCACCCTTATGGACATCACAGAGCAGCGGCGCCTTCTCGATAGCGTGGTTGAACGAGAGACGCTCCTGAGTGAAATGGCAGCCCATATGCCGGAAGTCTTCTGGATTCATGAGCCCGAGACAGGCCTGGTGTATGTGAGTCCGGCCTTCGAACGGATCTGGCAGCAGCCGGTGCAGGACGTACTGAAGGATCGGTCAGGTTGGCTGGAGACTGTTCATCCGGAAGATCGTCAACGGGTTGAAGAGGCGTTCAGATCCAGCCTGAGGCGGCGTGAGAAAACTCATTACGAATACCGAGTCCGTCGTGCCGAGGAGCGCTGGCGGTGGATTCAGGAACGCGTTTTTCCAATTACTGACGATGACGGTGAGCTGTTGCGTATCATCGGCATCAGTGAGGATGTCACGGAGAACCATCGACAGCAGGAGGCCCTGCACCGCGCTGCCAACTATGACCGCCTCACGGGGCTGCCAAACCGGGCCAGTTTCCACGAGCTGCTTGAACAGCGCTGCCAATCGCTCACGGAAGATCAGGGGTTTGCGCTGATGTTTGTGGACCTGGATCGATTCCGGACCATTAATGAGTCGCTTGGACACAGCGCTGGAGATGAACTGCTGTGCAAAGCCAGTGAACGTATGCAGCAGGTGCTTCAGTCGGATGGCACCCTCGCGCGGCTGGGGGCGGATGAATTTGCCGTTCTGTTTAACCCTGGACATGAAACCGAGATCTGGGAACCCATCGCGAATCGGCTGACGAAGGTCCTGGCGGAGCCCTTCACACTGCTGGATGCGGAAACTGTCTTTGTGGGGATGAATCTCGGCGTGGCGTTCTGGCCTGTGGATGGCCGGGATGCGGAACACCTGCTCAAGAATGCTGAAGTGGCCATGTACAGTGCTCGAAGTGTTGGCCGCAACCAATGGGCCCGTTTCAATCCAGGGCAGGTAGCCGCCTCTCCGGAAAGTGTCCGTCTGGAGGCTGACATTCATCGGGCCGTGGAGGAGGGGGAGTTTGAGCTCTTCTTCCAGAGTCAGTTTGATGTCAGTGGCCGTCAGGTCGCCGGGGCGGAATGCCTTTTGCGCTGGAACCATCCGCAACGGGGTATGGTCTCACCGGGGGAATTCATACCCTTGCTGGAGCGGACCGGCCTGATCAGTGAGGTCGGGCTCTGGGTCATTGAGCAAGCGTGCCGTCGCATCAATGAATGGCGTGCCAGAGGCCTGCCAAAGCGGTTTGTTGTGGCAGTGAATGTATCCGCCCGGCAACTCAATGATGACGGCTTGGCTGAGAGTGTTGCGGAGTTGATGGAGCATTGGCAGGTGCCGCGGGACATGCTGGAACTGGAGTTGACGGAAAGCTCCATCATGCAGGAGCCCGCCCGTGCCCAGAAACTGTTCCGCGAACTCAGGGCCAGGGGCGTGCGTATTGCCATCGATGATTTTGGTACCCGCTATTCCAGCCTGAATTACCTGCGTGATTTTGCGCCGGATATCCTCAAGATTGATAAAAGCTTTATTGATCATATCGAAGAGGACGAACGTGCCCACGATCTGGTCTGTGGCATTATTGACCTGGCTCACCGGCTTGATATTGGTGTGGTTGCGGAGGGTGTCGAAACCCAGCGTCAGTTGGAATTACTGCAACAGGGTCACTGCGATTGGGTTCAGGGCTTTCTCCTGGCACGCCCCAAACCCCTCTCTGATTTCCTATCACTGATCAGGGATTATGGCGCTCTGTCGGCCAATGCCGCTTCATGATGGGCCTTGAACCGGCTTGCCTCACCTGGCGCTCCGGCATGTACACAGGGCCAGGCCAGCAACTCGAGGATGGGGCGCGCCGCCTCGAAATCCTGGAAGCGGCCACTGGCCCAGAGCTCGAGTTCTCCGCTCAGCGCCTTTTCGGCCGTGCCTGACACTGGCGCTTCCAGATAGCGGCCATCGGCCCGTTCGACCCGGGCATGAAGCTGACGGGCTTCGTCCGGTTCGTGGGTGGTCAGGTCAACGATGATCCTGTCTTCAAGATCACCGGAGAGTAACCCCTCCCGGCCGGAAAAAACGGCGTTCACTGTGGCCGTGTCCTTGAGGGCGATCAGAATAAGGCTGCTGGAGCGCTGCAGCAGCTCCAGGGGCGTGTTCACTGTTTCGTGGCCTGCTTTCTGTGGTTTCTCCAGGGTACGATTAAATACCGTCACCCCGTGCTCCTGCCGCCTCAGGCGTTCCGCGACAGCGGCTCCCAGCTCACCAAAACCGACGATGCCTATGGTCATTGCAAGCCTCCTCTGCCTACTTATCTATAGTGAATCCGAGAGGCCGGAGATGGCAAGTCCCTTTGCCTGGCTGTAATGACCTGTGGCGCCGATGTCAGGCAGCCCGGGAAGCCTTCTTTCGGCCATGCGCCCTGAGTTGTACCTGCCCCTTATCCAGCCGGACCTCAAAGCAGCTGACACTGACCCGTTCGTCCTCCAGGCATTGGCCACTGCGCAGACTGAAGTGCTGCTTGTACAGTGGCGAGGCAACCACCGGCTCTCCCTGGACATCCCCTACGATACCCCGGGCCAGAACACTGGCGCCGCCAACGGGGTCGTAGTGCTCAATGGCGAAGATTTGCTCTGGAGTATCGGGCAGATAGAAGATCGCGACCGGACCTGCCTGTGTCCATACCGCAACACCCGCCTCGGGAACCAGATCCGAGCGGCTGCATACCACCTGCCATTGACTGTCGTGTTCGGTATTCATGATGGTGTCCTCGTCTGTGTTCAGCCTGATACGGCGATAAGTTTCTCTTCCGCGGTCATGTCGGCGGGGCGTTTCTGCCCTCGCTCCTCGGTCCATGTCTGGACCGGATCTTCCCGTTCATCGTTGACGAACTCCCGGAAGCGCTTGAGCTTGTCCTGATCGCTCAGTGCTGTGCGCCATTCGCATTGATAGGTTTCGACCACGTGCGCCATCTGTGCTTCCAGTTCCTCACCAATGCCGAGGCTGTCGTTGATGACCACGTTCTGGAGATACGCCAGTCCACCCTCGAGGTTTTCCAGCCACACGGAAGTCCGCTGCAGCCGATCCGCCGTGCGTACGTAGAACATCAACAGCCGGTCGATGTACTTCACCAGCGTCTGGTCATCCAGGTCCGTGGCGAACAGATCGGCGTGGCGTGGTCGCATGCCGCCATTGCCGCAGACATAGAGGTTCCAGCCGTTCTCGGTGGCAATGACACCGATGTCCTTGGCCTGGGCCTCGGCGCACTCGCGGGTACAGCCGGAAACGCCCATCTTCAGTTTGTGGGGTGCGCGCAGGCCCTTGTAGCGGTTCTCCAGGAAGATGGACATGCCCACGCTGTCCTGGACCCCGTAACGGCACCAGGTGCTGCCGACACAGGATTTCACCGTGCGCAGGGACTTGGCATAGGCGTGCCCCGTCTCAAATCCGGCTTCAATCAGTTCCTGCCAGACAAGGGGCAGCTGGTTGAGGGTGGCGCCGAACAGGTCGATGCGCTGGCCACCGGTGATCTTGGTGTAAAGGCCATATTTCTCGGCGACTTCGCCCAGAACCCGGAGTTTCTCTGGAGTGATTTCGCCCCCGGGCACCCGTGGTACCACCGAGTAGGTGCCGTTCTTCTGCATGTTGGCCATGAAGGTATCGTTGGTGTCCTGCAGCGGCACATGGTCCGGCTCATGGATGTGCTCATTCCAGAACGATGCCAGGATTGAGGCAACGGCGGGTTTGCAGATGTCGCAACCACGCCCTGTGCCATGGCGGTCGAGGAGTTCGCGGAAGGTGCGGATTTTTTCCACCTGCACCAGGTGATAGAGTTCCTGGCGCGTATAGGGGAAGTGTTCGCAGATGTCCTTGTTGACCTCGACGCCCCGGCTCTCGAGCTCGAACTCCACCACATTCTTGAGCAGCCCGGCACAGCCACCGCAGCCACTGGCCGCCTTGGTCTCGGTTTTCACCGTTCCCAGATCCGTGGCGCCGCTGTCGATAGTGCAACAGATGTCGCCCTTGCTGACGTTATGGCAGGAACAGATGGTGGCCGTCTCCGGCAGCGCATCCGCCCCCAGGGTTGGTGCGTCGCCGCTGTCGGGAAGAATCAGCGATTGCGGATTCTCCGGCAGCTCGATGCCGTTGAGCATGTACTGCAGCAGGGTGTCGTATTTGGCGTTGTCGCCCACCAGAATGGCGCCCAGGGCGTATTTGCGGTCTTCGCTGATGACCAGCTTCTGGTAGGTCCCGGCGGACTCATCCAGATAGCGCAGGGTGCGGGCCCCGGCGGATTGGGCGTGGGCATCACCAATGGAACCCACGTCCACGCCCAGCAGCTTGAGCTTGGTGCTCATGTCCGCCCCGGTAAAGGCGGCCTCGCCGTCACCATTGAGATGGGCGGCCAGAGTCTTGGCCATGGTGTAGCCGGGGGCGACCAGGCCGAAGATCTGGTTGTTCCAGAGCGCGCACTCACCGATGGCGAACACCCGTGGATCACTGGTGGTGCACTGGTTATCCACCACCACGCCGCCGCGATCACCCACTTCAAGGCCCGCGTCCCGCGCGAGGGCGTCCTGAGGGCGGATCCCGGCGGAGAAGACGATCAGATCCGTTTCCAGGTGATCCTCGTCGGTAAAGTTCATGCGCAGGCGATGCTGTTCACCGGGAATAATCTCGCTGGTGGCCTTTTCCGTATGCACGCGCACGCCCAGCTCCTCGATCTTCTCCCGCAGCAACTGGCCGCCTTCGTCATCCAGCTGGACCGGCATCAGCCGTGGCGCGAATTCCACCACATGGGCCTCCAGTCCCAGCGATTTCAGGGCATTGGCGGCCTCCAGGCCGAGCAGGCCGCCCCCGACGACCACGCCTCGCTTGACGCCTTCGGCGCTCTTGCGAATGGCATCCAGATCATCCAGGGTGCGATAAACCAGGCAGTGAGGCTGGTCGTTACCGTCGATGGGGGGCACAAAGGGATAGGACCCGGTGGCCAGAACCAGCGCATCGTACGGATACGCTCCCTGGGACGTGATAACCTGCTGACGCTCCCGGTCGATGCGGGTGACGGCTTCATCGAGCATCAACTCGATGCCCTGCTCGCCATACCATTCGGTGCTGGCCATGGCCAGGTCCTCGTGGCTGGAGCCGTCAAAGTACTCTGACAGGTGCACCCGGTCATAGGCACACAGCCGCTCCTCGCCGAAGACGGTGATGTGATAGTTCGCGGCCGCGTCGGAGCCCGTGAATTGCTCCAGAAAGTGGTGACCGACCATGCCGTTGCCGATAACGATCAGGTGCTGTTTTTTCATGACTGCATCCTCGTGCTTGTCGCTCTCACGAACCCCTTGCGCCGGGGTTCATGAATGTCTGAATCAGGCCGCCTCGCAATAGGCTTCGCCAAAGGCCAGTTGTGCCCGCCAGGGTTCGAGGTCCGTGCCCTGCTGCAGGTGCTCGAAAAGCCAGGGGCCGGCGGAGGTGTCGCCGTAGAGAATGGCGCCCACCAGGCGGTTGTCTTCCAATAAAAGATTCCGGTATTCGCCGCTGTGGCGGTCGTGATAGACGATGGACTCGATACCGGGGTGGCGGCTGTCCAGCTCGCCACAGGAGTAGACATTGATGCCGCTGATCTTGAGACGGGTGGCCACGGCTTTGTCCTCATAGACGGTATCCGCACCGCACAGGCGGCCGGCCAGCACGTCGGCCTGTTGGTTGACCGGTTCCACCAGACCGTAGGTCCGGTCACCGAACTGACAGCACTCACCCAGGGCATGGATGGCCGGATCGCTGGTCAGGAGTTGGTCATCCACCAGTATTCCGCGCTCACAGGCCAGCCCCGCGTATTCGGCAACTTCACGGTTCGGCGTGATGCCGGCAGCCACTACCACAAGGTCCGCGTCCAGAAGGGTGCCGTCGTGCAGCGCCACCTGCCGGATTGCATCCTTGCCAAGGACCCGCGTGATGCCGTTTTCCAGATACAGATCCAGCCCGCGCTTGCTCAGGGTCTGCCCCAGAAGCTGGCCAGCGGTGGCGTCGAGCTGGCGATTGAGAAGGTAGTGGCCTCGGTGAACCAGAGAGACCTGCATGCCCTGTCTGCGCAGCCCTTCGGCGGCTTCCAGACCCAGGAAACCACCGCCCAGGACCACGGCATGACGTTGAGTGTGGGTCTGTTCCAGTAGCCAGTGGGTATCCGCCAGGTTACGCAGGCCTACGACCCCGGGCCGGTTATCGCCTTCGAATCCGGGCCTGGCCGGGCGCGACCCGGTGGCGAAAACCACTCGATCATAGGGAAAACGACGTCCCTGCTCCGTTACCGCAACGCGGTTGTCGCGCTCCAGGGTCGCCACGCCATCGCCCAGATGCAGACGGATGCCGTTGCGGCGGTACCAGTCCAGGGGGGACAGATACAGATCCTCGGAGGTCATCTCGCCCGCTAGCACCGGGGACAGCAGAATGCGGTTGTACGCGGGATCGGGTTCGGACCCGATAACCGTGATGTTCCAGTTGTGCCCCGCTGCCACCAGTGACTGCAGCAGGCGGTGGCTGGCCATACCGAATCCTATGATGACTAGATCCTGTTTCATTGCGTTCACCCTGTATTGCGGACAAAAAAAAGCGCCTGACTGCTCCCAGTGAGCGGTCAGGCGCCTTTGCCTGTTGCTGTTGCCGGTTTTTGCTGTGCCGGCCTCTGTTGTATTGTCGCCCCACCCGGTATCGGACGGGATCGTGAATGCCTGAAGCGTTTGTCAGGAAATAAAGCATGGGCTATGCCATTCCCGGCAATCCCTTCAATTACAACGCCCTGGCCTGCGTTGTCTGCTTGGAAGCCGCTCTGAATCGGCCCATCCTGGTGCATCTGGACCCTCTGGCGCACCAGGACGGGACACGGACGGCGCCTTGCGGCTGATTAACCATTCGCCGTCTTTCTGAGACTGGGTGATGTCTCCTGGCCTTCGCCGCTGCTTTGTTTTCTCGGCAGGGTTTCCACCTTTTTCTGTTTTTCATAAAGGAAGCTCAGAACGGCATGACGGCACTGGTTGTAATCCGGGCAATCGGCAAGGGCCACCCGGTCACGGGGCCGCGGCAGATTCACCGGCAGCACTTCCCCGATGGTCGCGGCGGGTCCGTTGGTCATCATGACGATGCGGTCCGACAGCAGCACGGCTTCATCCACATCATGGGTAATCATGATGACGGTGCTGTTGAGATCGCGCTGTATTTCCATCAGCGAGTCCTGGAGGTGAGCCCGGGTCAGGGCGTCCAGGGCGCCGAAGGGCTCGTCCATCAGCAGCACCTTGGGCTGCATGGCCAGGGCCCGGGCAATACCCACACGCTGGCGCATACCACCGGAAAGTTCATCCGGGCGCTTCTCGGCCGCGTGGCCCATGTGCACCAGTTCCAGATTATGGTGAACCCATTCCCGGCGTTGTTGGCGTGTCATGGATTTGCGAAAGACCTGACGCACGGCCAGTTCCACGTTCTCGTAGGCACTCAGCCAGGGCATCAGGGAATGGTTCTGAAAGACCACCGCCCGCTCCGGACCGGGTTCTCGCACTTCCTTGCCATCGAGAAGGCAGCCACCCCTGGAGGCTTCGAGCAGACCGGCAACGATGTTCAGAACTGTGGACTTGCCGCAGCCGGAGTGCCCGATCAGGGAGACGAACTCCCCTTCGGCGATCTTCAGGTTGACGTTGTCCAGCGCGAGGAACTCCCCGCCCTTGACCGGGAATGACATGCTGACCGAAGACAGTTCAAGATGATTGTGCTTACTCATAATGGTTTCTCCCGTCGGGGCAATGCCCCGGCTGGTTCAGTGAGTGGCGGTGGATTTGTCCCAGGACAGGGTTTTCTGCAGCACCAGCATCGCTCGATCCAGAAGCAGGCCGATGAAGCCGATGACGATAACGGCCACCATGATACGACTGAGAGAATTACTGCTGCCGTTCTGGAACTCATCCCAGACGAATTTGCCCAGGCCAGGATTCTGAGCCAGCATTTCGGCCGCGATCAGCACCATCCAGGCAATGCCCAGCGACAGCCGCATGCCGGTGAAGATCATGGGAATAGACGAAGGCAGAACCACTTTCCAGACATGGGTCAGGAAGGGCAGCCGCAGGACCTGACTGACGTTTTTCAGATCCTGGCTGACGGAGTTCACGCCCATGATGGTGTTGATCAGCGTGGGCCAGAGGCTGCACAGAGAGACAGTCACCACCGATGTCACGAAGGATCGGGAAAACATGGGATCGTCCGAAACGTAGGTGGCGGAGACCACCAGGGTTACGATGGGCAGCCAGGCCAGTGGTGACACCGGTTTGAAGACCTGGATGATGGGATTGACCGCTGCGTACAGGTGCTGGTTCAGGCCCACCAGGATGCCCAGGGGCACGGCGAACAGGGTGGCGAGCAGAAAACCCGCCATGACCGTCCCCAGGCTCGTCCAGATCTGATCCACGAAGGTGGTGGCGCCGCTGTAGGGGCGGATCCGCACCTCCGCATCCGGGTTCTGCTCCAGAATGCGCGCATTGCGTTCCTCCTGCATGGCAATGAACTCGGCGGCCCGTTGTTGTTCTTCGCGGTAATCGGCCCAGAGGTTGCCGCTCTGTTCCCAGACGTCGGCCGGTCCCGGCAGTGTGCCCAGCGAGGTCACCACGTTGGGTGCCGCCAGGCTCCACAGCAGCAGGAAGGCCATGATGCCGACAATGGGCAGCCCGAGCGAGCGCAACAGCTGGTCGGGGGTGATCTGGGCGGCGTAATGCCTGACCCGAGCCATGGCGTGTGTCTGGATACTCTGACTCATGATGTGTTCCTCATTGAATGAATCGCGGCCGGTGCGCCCGGCCCGGACAGCATGGATGCCGTCTGATATCAGGGCGTGTCGTCCCCGCTCAGACCGATTTCGAAGCTGTCGATGTACGCATTGGGTTTGCGGCCGTCGAAAGGAATGCCGTCAATGAAGTCGGACTGAACCGGCTTGAAACCGTCCATGTCGTCGAAGTCGGGGAAATCGTCGGCGCTCAGGGTGCCGTCAGCGATCAGTGATTTCGCCGCTTTTTCGAAGACTTCCGGCTTGTAGACTTCCCGGGCCATATCCAGATACCACTGGTCCGGCTTCTGCTCCGGAATCTGCCCCCAGCGACGCATCTGGGTCATGAACCAGACCGCATCGCTGTAGTAGGGGTAGTTGGCGTTGTTGCGGAAAAAGACATTGAAGTCCGGTGTTTCCCGACGGTCGCCTTTTTCATACTCGAAGGTGCCGGTCATGGAATTGGCGATAACCTCTTCGTCGGCGCCCACGTAACGGGACCGGCTCAGTATCTCCACGGCTTCCTCGCGATTGGCGTTATCGTTCTCATCCAGCCAGTGAGCGGCCCGGATCAGTGCCCGAACGACGCGCAGGTGGGTGTTGGGGTACTCCTCGGCCCATTGTTTGGTGACCCCGAAAACCTTTTCCGGGTTGTAGGGCCAGATGTCGTGGTTGGTAATCACGGGCACGCCGATGCCCATGAACACGGCCTGCTGATTCCAGGGCTCACCCACGCAGTAGCCCTGGATGGTGCCGGCTTCCATGGTGGATGGCATCTGTGGCGGTGGTGTGACCGACAGGCGGACATCGGCGTCCCGGCGGCCGCTGTTGTCGCCGCGCTGGGGTGCATAGAAACCGGGGTGAAGCCCGCCCGCCGCCAGCCAGTAACGTATTTCGTAGTTATGGGTGGAAACCGGATAGACCATGCCCATATCGAAGGATTCGCCTTCGTCGGCATAGCTTTCGACTACCGGTTTCAGTGCCTCGGCGCTGATGGGATGCCGGGGCTTGCCGTCTTCGCGATTGGGAATGTGGGGGCGCATTTGCTCCCAGACATCATTGGACACCGTGATGGCGTTGCCGTTGAGATCCATACTGAAGGCGGTCACCACATCGGCCTGACTGCCGGCGACACCGACCGAGGCCCCGATAGGCTGACCAGCGAGCATGTGGGCGCCGTCCAGTTCACCGTCAATGACCCGGTCAAGCAGAACCCGCCAGTTGGACTGTGCTTCCAGCTCCACAAAGAGCCCTTCGTCGAAGAAAAAGTTCTTTTCCAGGGCGATGGCCAACGGCGCCATGTCCGTCAGCTTTATGAAACCGAACTTGAGGTCTTCCTTTTCGGGCCATCCGATTTCTATGTCTTCGGCCTGGGCCTGGCCCATCAACGTGCAACCAATCAGGACGGGGCCCAGAATGCCTTTCAGAAAATGGCGTTGTGAATTCATGGTGAATGTCTCCATTGAATGTGTCCGGACCCGACGCCGTTGCCGGGATACCGCCAAAAAAAAAGCGCCTGCACCCCGAGTAGGGATGCAGGCGCCATTGCCGCGAGCAGGAATCAGGGAAACCCGACGAAACCCTGATGCCCATTTCTGTGTGCGGTTCCCTCCGCACCTTTCGTTCCCAGTCAGGATGGAGACTGGAAACCGGCACTCCGTCCTGAAGTGCCTGGGGAGAGTAATGCATTCGCTGTGCCAAAAATGAAAAGTGCCGTTTAACAGGTGGTTGTGGCTGTGGCGCCCATTCATCGGGTCAGATGTGCTGCTTGAGAGGCGCCTTTTTAGTGCGCGATGCACCGGTTGGGAACAGGCAGTGTGTTATTGGGCGTCTTTGATCAACCGGTCCGCCGCCACTTCCACCGGTCCGTTGCGCCCGGCGACAATGAATGGATGTTCGTGTTGCCCTTCCGGTTTGTGGTCGATTATGGGAGCGTTCAGTCCCAGAGCTTCGGCAGCCTGGCGATACAGATCGGGCTGATGGATGGCCTGCAGATCGGGGGTCGCGGCCGTCTCGGCAAGCTGGTTCCAGGCTTTCATCCTCGACAGCAGCCATTTCGCCTGGGAAAGCCAGGGAAAGTTCGCGCTCTGGCGGAAGAAATACTGATGGATGCGAGGGTGGAACAGCCGATGACCGGGCTGGCCCAGCGCTTTAACCCCGCAGTCAAGGTAGGAGGGGAGTGCAAGGAGGTCGAGAAGTTCACTGTGGTTGGTTGGATCTTCAAGCCAGCGGCAGGCCCGAATCAGTGCCTTGAGCATATGGTGTACTTCATGTGGGTGGTCATGGGCCCAGTCAGCGCGCAGTCCCAGAACCTTTTCCGGTGCGTTCTGCCAGATCTGGGTACCGGAGACGAGAATGCTTCCAAACCCCTGAGCCTCGGCCAGGGAATTCCAGGGTTCACCAACACAGGCCAGATCCACGCCACCGCTTTCCAGCGCCTTGAGCATCTGGGTTGGGGGCACGGTGACGAGCTTCAGGTGACGGTTCGGATGAAGTCCGGCGCTGGCAAGCCAATCGCGCAACTGAAGGTAATGGCTGGACCAGGCATAGACAATTCCAACGTGGATTGGCTCGCGTCGGCCCTCCATCAATCTTGCCAGAGCCTGCGCCGCTTTTTCCGGTCGTGAAAGATCGAAGCCCGTGGCCTGGAGTTGCTCGTAAAGGCCCTGGCGCACCGTGATGGCGTTGCCGTTACGGCTCAGAACCAGTGGCGCAATCAGCGGGGAGGCCGGCGCGCCCAATCCAAGGTTGGCCGCCAGTGCCATGGGGCCCAGCATCTGTGCGCCTTCCAGCAAGCCGACCGCGACACGATCGCGCAGGCTTGCCCATGAGGTCTGGCGTTGAAGGCGTACCTCCAACCCTTCTTCGCGGAAAAACCCCCTCTCCCTGGCAACGATTAGCGGCGAAGCGTCCAGTAGCGGAATAAAGCCCAGTCGAATGCTCTCGCCACCGGGTCTGTCGTCTCGGGTGTGACTCATATTAAGACTCCTGCCGTTTTGAGGGGCCGCTCTTGTTCTGCAGGGCGTCGATCACCTGGCTGGCGACCTGCCCCATTCGCTGATTGCGGTCCATGGCCAGCTTGCGGAGCGTGCTGAACGCTTCTTCTTCGGAGCACCCCTGATGCTCCATGATCCGCCCCTTGGCCCGTTCGATCACTTTCCGTTCCTCCAGCGCCGTGCGGGTTTCCAGCAATTGCGAACGCAGGGACTGGAAAGCCTCGAAGCGGGCGATGGCGACTTCAACGATGGGTTTGACGCGATGCTGCGCCAATCCGTCCACGATGTAGGCGCTGACTCCGGCGCTGACGGCCTGTTGGATGGTGTTGCTGTCGGCTTCGCCGCTGGCAAAAAACACAATCGGGCGGGGCGCGTGTTCGTGCAGGGTTGCCATATTTTCGAGGGTGTCCCGATCCGGTGACTCCATGTCGATGATGACAATGTCGGGTTCTTCCCAGGCGACAGCCGCCGTCAGGCCCGTTGTACTCTCACGTTGGCAGATCACCTGATAGCCTTCCGACTCCAGGGCGTTGCGCACCATCTGCGCCCGCTCGGGTTCGTTGTCGACCAGCATCACGCGTACCGCTTCGCGATCCCCTGACATACCTTCCCCTCGTTTGGTTTCAGTGTTTTCAAAGCAAAAGGTGAGCCAGTGTGTCGACTGCCCTTAGTATCAGGCATAGGCATGGAATTTTGGGCTGCCTATTGCACCAAAGCGGCGCAGCGTGCCCCATGGAGGGGTGTTTTTCAGCGTTTTCCAGGCCTGCCCGCAGGCTGCGAGCCTTTCAGGCAGAGGCGATTAACAGGCTGGCATTGAAGTTGCTTACAAATTAGTGAATGTATCCCGGGTAACGAAGCCCGACCTCTCTGTCTCATCCGTCGTGCTCTGTCACGATGTTCGATGGGGCGAGAGGTCGGGCTTTTTTGATGTCAGGAGTCCTCAATGTCTGAATCTGCATGCCTTGGCACCACCTGCCCTTATTGTGGCGTCGGTTGTGGTGTCATGGCTGAACCCCAGGGGGATGGCCTGTCGCCGGTGGCGGGGGACAGTAATCACCCCGCCAATAAGGGGCGTCTGTGTGTGAAAGGATCGGCGCTGCACGAGACCCTTGGGCAACGTGGTCGTCTGATGAGCCCACGTATCGCGGGAGCAGAAACCGACTGGGAAACGGCCATTGCGACGGTCGCCACACGGCTGCAGGCGGTGCGGCAGCGCGCAGGGGCGCACGCCATCGCGTTTTACCTCTCCGGCCAGCTGCTGACGGAAGACTATTATGTGGCCAATAAGCTGGCGAAAGGCTTTATTGGTACACCGCACGTGGACACCAACTCCCGCCTTTGCATGTCCTCCGCCGTTGCAGCTTACAAGCGCGCCTTTGGTGAAGACGTGGTGCCGGGCTGTTATGACGACCTGGAGCTGGCGGATCTGCTGGTATTTGCCGGTGCCAACCCCGCCTGGAATCATCCCGTGCTCTATCAACGCATGCAGGCTGTGGGCAAGGAGAAACCCGGACGCCGTGTGGTGGTCATTGACCCGCGTCGGACCGCCTCCTGTGAGCTGGCGGACCTGCATCTGGCGCTGAAACCGGGTACTGATGCGATACTCTGGAATGGCCTTCTGGTGTGGCTGGCGCAGGCGCAGGCGCTGGATCATGACTGGCTGCAGACCCATTGCAGCGGCTTCGGGGAGGCGCTGAAGGCCGCCAGCGCCGGTGCGCCGGATACGGCATCAGTAGCCGATCAGTGCGATCTCGAGGAAGCCGATGTACGGACCTTCTATCAATGGTTCGCGCAAACACCCCGCACGGTCAGTTTCTGGTCCCAGGGCATCAACCAGTCCTCCAGTGGTACCGACAAGGGCAATGCTATCATCAATGCGCATCTGGCCACCGGTCGTGTGGGTAAACCAGGCGCTTCGCCGTTTTCCA
>SLIH01000165.1 GCA_007135745.1 Halomonas sp.
AATGTGGAGGCCACACAGCGATTGGCCGAGGCTACCCGGGTACCGGTGATCGCCTCCGGCGGCGTTTCCAGTATGGATGACGTGCGCCAGCTCGCGGCCGTGGAGAGTTCCGGCATTATGGGGGCCATCACCGGGCGTGCCATCTACGAAGGCACGCTGGATGTGGCCGAAGCCCAGGCCTGGTGTGACAGCGAGGGCACGGTATGAGTCTCGCCAAACGCATTATTCCCTGTCTGGACGTGGACAAGGGCCGTGTCGTAAAGGGCGTGAACTTTGTTGATATCCGCGACGCCGGCGACCCGGTGGAAATCGCCCGCCGCTACAACGAAGAGGGCGCGGACGAAATCACCTTTCTCGACATCACCGCCAGCCACGAAAGCCGCGACACCACCTACGAAACCGTCGAGCGCATGGCCAGCCAGGTCTTTATTCCGCTGACCGTCGGCGGCGGCGTGCGCCATGTGGGCCACATCCGCAACCTGCTCAACGCCGGGGCCGACAAGGTAGGCATCAACACCGCCGCCGTGGACAACCCGGAATTCGTGCGCGAGGCCGCCGAGCGTTTCGGCAGCCAGTGCATTGTGGTGGCCATCGATGCCAAGCGCGTCAGTGGCGAGGGCGAACCGGCCCACTACGAGATCTTCACCCACGGCGGACGCCGGGCAACCGGCCTGGATGCGGTGGAGTGGGCCAAACGCATGGCCGACTACGGCGCCGGCGAAATCCTGCTCACCAGCATGGACCGCGACGGCACCAAAAGCGGCTTCGACCTGGGCCTGACCCGTGCCATCAGCGATGCCGTCAACGTCCCGGTGATCGCCTCCGGCGGCGTCGGCAACCTCCAGCACCTGGTGGACGGCATCAAGGAAGGCGGCGCCGACGCCGTCCTGGCCGCCTCCATCTTCCACTTCGGCGAATACAGCATCCCCGAAGCCAAGGCCTACATGCGTGAGCAGGGAATCGAGGTTCGGTAGGGGGTTTGTAGAGTCGGGCAGGGCGCCATGGTGCGGTTCGCTTCGCTCACCAGCACCCTACGATCTGTGGAGCGTGCCTGGCGTTAGCAACGGGAATTGCATCAGTGAGCGGAGCAATCGCAGCCATACGTGCTTAGCTGTTATACTGAACAATACTCAAAAAGGATTTCGAGACGCCAGAATGGAAGCAGGCTATCCGGATGAGCATCCGGTTACCGAGTACTTCAGGGACGTGGTGCTGAAGAAGAGGCAATACCTTCGGTTCGAGTGGTGCCTTTATGCTTTGGAGCACCCTGTTCGCCGGGAAACCCAGGCCGACGGTCGCATCAGACACTGGGTAGAGGCGGTGGGGCGATATCTGCGGGTTGTTACACTGGAAGATGGCGTCACAATTCATAACGCCTTCCCTGACAGGAGATTCAGGCCATGAAGCTCGATTATGACAAAGACACGGACTCTCTCTACATTCATCTGTCTGAGGCTTCTGCTGCCGATTCCGAGGAGGTTCGGGAGGGCATCGTTCTGGATTTTGATTCGGAAGGCGCACTCGTCGGCATAGATATTCAGCATGCCAGCAGAACGGCTGACATTGCCCGCTTAATAGTTAACCACTTGCCAGTCACGCACTTTAACGCTGCTTGAGACTTGAAACCTGAGACGTGTAACCCTGTGCCTCAGTTTCGTAGGGTGCGGTGAATGGAATGAACCGCACCGGGGATTAAGGCACCAAGGTGCGGTTCGCGTCGCTCACCAGCACCCTACGATCCATGGAGCGTGCCTGGCATCAGCAACAGCAAGTGCTTCAGTCTTCTTCGTCCAACTGCACCAGCCGGGTAGGTTCCAGGGGCAACTGGCGGAACATGGGCTGGTTGTCGTGCCGGATGCGCCACAGGCCGCTGATGGTGGCCACGGCGATGCCTTTCTCGTCCAGGTGCGGTAGCATCTCCTCCAGATAAGCCACGGTTTCCTCGTAGGGATGGCCTATGGCAATGGCGGTTCCATTTCGGCGTGCTTCCTCAATCAGCCGCTGGAACTGGCGGTCAATGGCTTCGGGATCCCGCTCATTATCAAGAAACACATCCCGGCTCAGGGTGGGAATGTTGCGGGACCGGGCCACGTCCGCTGCCACGGTGGTGGCAATGGTGCGGCTGTCCAGAAAAAAGACGTTCTGCCCGGCCAGCTCATCCATGATCCATTCCATGGGTTCCTGCTTCTGGGTCAGCAGGCTGCCCATGTGGTTGTTCACGCCCGTGGCATTGGGCACGGCATCCAGTGAATCGCGCAGGGTTTCGGTAATCTCGGTCTCATCCATGCCCACGTCCAGCCCGCCCGGGCCCAGCCCCATCCGGCTCATGTTCGCCATGGGCGCATGCAGCATGACTTCCTTGCCGTGGTGCCCGGCCGCTTCGGCGAGGTGGCGGGTATGGGGGCGGTAGGGGAGGAACGACAGGGTCAGGGGATGATCCAGGGCGAGCAGCCGCTTTTCAGTCTCGAGCTGCACGCCCATGTCATCAATAATGATGGCGATGGTCGGTGGCGGAGCCCCGGGCTCCGCTGAAGCACTGCCCGTGCTCAGCACAATGCTGGCGAGCAGCGCCATGAAAAGACCCCGCCAGGGATGGCGCTGTTTTACTGCCTGGTTTCTCAGCACGTTTTACCGTTTCTGTTGCTTATTATTCTTCCGTTTCTTCTTCTGTTTTGTCTTCTTCAGCGGGCTGCATCTTCAACCTGCGGCGCTGGTCGAGTATATCCATGCCCTTCAGCAGGTTCAGCGCGGAGCGCAGCTGATAATCACGTTCAATCTCTTCACCGGGCCGCACCGGCTGCTGGCGCTCCTCCTCCTCGTCACGCTCGCCGTTGCCCAGGTGGCCACGCAGATCTGCTTCGGTGGGTCGTTCATCACCTTCAATATCCCTCAGCTCCGCCTGCCGCACCTGAATGTCCGGCGAAATCCCCTTGGCCTGGATGGAGCGGCCTTCCGGGGTGAAATAACGTGCCGTGGTCAGCTTGATGCCGGAACCGCTGCCCAGTGGCATGACCGTCTGGACCGACCCCTTACCAAAGGAATCCGTACCCATGACCACCGCGCGCCGGTGATCCTGAAGCGCACCGGCAACGATCTCGGACGCGGAGGCAGAGCCGCTGTTGATCAGCACCACCAACGGAACATCCTCGGCAATATCGCCCGGTTCGGCGTTGAAACTCAGCTGACTGTTTTCAATCCTGCCTTCAGTGTAGACGATGAGCCCGTCATCGAGCAGCGCGTCTGATACTTCAACCGCCGCCTGCAGCACGCCGCCCGGATTGTTACGCATATCCAGGATCATGCCCTTGAGCGGCCCTTCGTTTTCTTCCAGGAGTTTGGCCACTTCCTGCCTGAAGTCCTCGCCGGTTTTCTGCTGGAACTGGCTGATGCGCACATAGCCGTAGCCGGGTTCGAGCATACGTGAGCGCACACTGACAACCTGGATCACCGCCCGCTCGATTTCGATTTCGATGGGCTGGTTTTCGCCTTCGCGGGTGATGGTGAGGTTGATCGTTGTGCCGGGTTCGCCACGCATCATGCTCACGGCTTCCTCCAGCGACAGGCCTTTCACCGGCGTGTCATCAATCTGGACAATGAGGTCGCCGGCCTGAATGCCGGCTTCATGGGCCGGCGTCCCGTCAATGGGTGCAATAACCCGCACGAAGCCGTCCTGCGTGCCCACTTCAATGCCCAGGCCACCGAATTCGCCCCGGGTGGTTTCCTCCAGATCCGAGAAGGCATCCTGATCAAGGTAGGCCGAGTGGGGGTCGAGGCCCGACAGCATGCCCTTGATGGCTTTCTCGAGCAGCTCCCGATCGCT
>SLIH01000184.1 GCA_007135745.1 Halomonas sp.
GGACGACCTTCTGCTTCATCACAGTCCCATCCTGTCATGGCTTCCGCCATTGGGTTGAGGTACGTGACACAGCCTTCCTCGTCAGTGACCAGCACGGCGTCGCCGATGGAGCTCAGGGTGACCTGGGCCCGCTCCTTTTCTTCAAACAGCGCTTCCTCCGCCGCCCGCAGCACGGCGTCAGCTTCTTTGCGACGGGTGACGTAACGCAGGACGTCCGGTATCCACAGGGCGTCCAGACGGCGTCTGTGCAGAAGCGCCTCCGTGTTCTCCTGTGGCGTGTTTTTGGCGCTGACACTGAAGCCGACTTCGCTCAGGGGAAGAATCAGGGTATTCGGAGCGAGCTGGCGGATCTGATCCAGAGCCTCCATTGCCGGGCTGTCGGGCAAAGGAAGCCCCACCAGTATGACGTCAAATTCGCTGTTCCCGAGGCGCTCAAGGGCCTCCTCGAGTTGTGTTATCCATTCGACCCGGAAGGGGTTTCCGGAAACGCCGTCGATGATCAGGTCGGCGGCCCCCGGGTTGGCTTCGATTAACAGTATGGAGGCATGACAGTCCAGCAACGTCACCCCCTTTGTTGATCGGGTGGGTGCTGTGCGCACAGATCCCTTGATCATAATCGTCTTTCCGTCCCTGTCTTTTGTTAGACGACAGAAAGGGTGCCTATTGGGGTCAGTTGAAGTCTGTGCGATAACGCACATAAAATTGAAATACAGTAAAAAGTTAATTAAAACAGCTTTCTGGCATCTTTTTTGAATAATCATCATTAAAAGTTTTACTTAACTTTTAAATGACTTCGGGCCATAAAGGACTGTTTGTCTTTGATATCTTATGGATGGGTGCATCGCCACCCAGTCTGCAATGGCGATTCCGACACGGATTGTCGTTGTGGCTGATATCCTTGGCACCATACGCCAGCCTGGCATTCTGTTTCTGTCATGGCAGAGTAGAAAGTAAACCGACGGAATGTGTTCATGATCCACACCCTGCTCAGCAACCGGATGGAAGACCTGGTTAATCCCCTGGCCACGCTGCTGGCCGTGCCCGTGGAGAATCCGCTGGCGCCGGATGTGATCATGGTGCAGCACCCGGGGATGGAGCACTGGCTGAGCATGGCGCTCGCCGGGCATCCCGAGCGGGGGGTGGCCATGAATCTGGAATACCCTCTGCCCGTGGCCCAGATGTGGCGGCTTATCCGAGCGATTCTGGGCAGTGAGCGGGTGCCGGAGCACTCGCTCTTTGCCCGGGAAGTGATGGTCTGGCGTCTGTATGAACTGCTGGGCAGTGATACCGTGCTCAACGACGACGCTTTTGCCGAACCCAATCGCTACTGGCAGCACCAGTCCCGGCGGCAGCAGGCGTTGCGGCGTTTCGAGCTGGCCGAACAATTGGCCGATCTCTATGAGCAGTACCTGATGTACCGTCCCGACTGGATCGAGGCCTGGGACCAGGGCCGTGAACGCCATTGGCAGGCCCGGTTGTGGCAGTTGCTGGTGGCCGAGGTGCCGGATCACCCCATCCGCCTGCTGCGCGAGGCGGAGCAGCGCATCGCCCGCCCCGCCGAGGCCCTGCCGGAGCGGCTGTTTATCTTCGGCATCAACAGCCTGGCGCCACTCTGGCTGGATTTCATCAAGGCCCTGTCCGACCGGGGCGGCGTGGATTTCCACATCTTCTGCCTCAATCCCAGTGACGAATACTGGGGGGATCTGGTCAGCGAGAAACAGGCCGCACGGCAACGGGCCCGCTGGATCGAGTCCCATGACGAGGCGCAGGATCTGGCGCTGGATGTGGGCAATCCGCTGATTGCCAGTCTGGGACAGCAGGGGCAGACTTTCGTTCATCAGCTGATGGAGCGGGCCGATCTGGAAACGCCGGGCTTTATCCACCCCATGAACGAATCCACCAGCCTGCTCCATCGCCTGCAGGCGGACATCCTGGAGTTGGCGGATGGCCGCGAGCAGCCAGCCGGCAAGCCCGATGGGTCACTGGAAGTGGTCAGCGCCCACAGCGCCCTGCGTGAAGTCCAGGGCCTGCACGACTGGCTGCTGCATCAGTTCAATGAAGACCCCACGCTCAAACCCCGGGACGTTCTGGTCATGTGTCCCAACGTGGAGGACTATGCGCCCTTTGTGGAAGCGGTCTTTGCCCGGCGCTTCGATGATCTGGGCGAGGATGTGCCGCCATTGCCCAGCTCCATTGCCGATCGCGCCCTGCGCGATTCCGACCCCACCGTGGCCGCCTTTCTGGATCTGCTGTCGCTGCCGGATGCCCGCTTCCAGGTCAATCAGGTCATGGGCTGGCTGCAGGTTCCGGCGATCCGGGCGCGGCTTGATCTCAGTGGCGATGACATCGAACAGATCGCCCACTGGCTCGACGAGGCCTGCGTTCACTGGGGCCTGGATGCGCAGCAGAAAGGCGAATGGACCGGCGCCGCAAGCAATGAATACTACACCTGGGCCCAGGGCCTGGAGCGACTGCTGCTGGGTTTCGCCTGGGGGGACGAGGAGGCCATTGTCGGCCATCGCCTGCTGCTGCCCCGGGTGGAAGGGGGCAATGCGGTTATCCTCGGCAAATTGATGGACTTTGTGCACGAACTTCGCGGATTGACCAGAGATCTTCGCAAGCCGAGAACGGTCGGCGACTGGCAGGCGTTTCTTCACCAGCGGTTACGCCAGGCGCTCTTTGCCAGCGACAGCGACTTTGAATCCGCCCATGACGACCTGCGTGCCTGCATCCGCGAGTTGAGTGAAAACGCCTATCGGGCCGGTTTCGACGGCGAGGTCAGTCTGCCCGTGGTGCGCCACATTCTGGAGAACAGCCTGGCCAGCCCCCTGCGCACCGGGCGCCAGTTCCTCACCGGCCAGATCACCGTTTGCTCCATGATCCCCATGCGCTCCATTCCCTTCCGGGTGATTGCGGTGCTGGGTCTGAACGACGGCGACTTCCCTCGCCAGCGTCCGCCCCTGGGGTTTGATCTCATGGCCGAGCACGGCCCCCGTCCGGGGGACCGTTCCCGTCGCGGCGATGACCGCTACCTGTTTCTGGAGGCCCTGCTCTCGGCCCGGGACAGGCTCTATCTCAGTTATCAGGGGCGGGACGTGCGCACCAATACGCAACGCCAGCCGTCGCTGGTACTCAATGAGCTGATGACCTACCTCGAAGGGCGCTCCGGCTGGTCCCGGGAGCACATCCGCAGGCTGCCGCTGCAGCCCTTCAGCGCCGCCAACTACCGGGGCGATTATCCCGGCTTCGATGAACAGTGGCTGAGCCTGGGCGAACCCCGGGAGGCGCTTGAGACCCATGCAGTCCTCGATGAGCCCGAGTGGCCTGAAACCCTCAGCATCGAGGCCATGGTCAGCGCGCTGGAAAACCCCGCCCGGCATTTTGCCCGTAACCGCCTTCAGCTCTATCTGGACGCCTCCGCCCAGCCACTGCTGGAGGATTCCGAGCCGTTCCGGACCAACCACCTGGATCGCTACAAGCTGCAGCAAGCGGTGATTGAGGGCCAGGTTCGGGGTGAACCGGAGCTGGTGGCGCAGGCACGCCGGCGCTTTGAGCTCTCCGGCGAGGCGCCGGATCACCCCTTGGTGGACGAGGAGCTGGATCAGTGGCAGGCGCAGGCGGAACAGTTTGCCGGGCATCTGGAACATCAGGGTGCCCGGGAACTGGTCTTCGAGCCGATGGCCGTTGACGTTGATGGCATCACCCTGGAATCCGAAGTGCCACGCACGCCGGAGGGTTCGCTGCTGCTGTGGCGCCTGGCCAGCCCGAAGGCCAGGGACTACCTTCGGCTCTGGCTCAACCACCTGTTAAGCAAC
>SLIH01000283.1 GCA_007135745.1 Halomonas sp.
CCGGTCCAGGGATTCCCTGGCCGCTCCGTCATATCCTGCTTCCACGTAACGCCCGGCAATCTCCGTCAACATCCAGGCTCTTTCCGATGGTCGGTCGATGCCTTCCAGAATCTCCCGTGCGTCGTCAAAAATCTCCCCGGCTTTTCCCGACTGTCCATCAGCGGCATAACGACCAGCAATCCAGACCATGGCCCAGTGCTTGTCCACCGGTCCGTCAATCTGTTGCACCACGGCCTCAGCGCCGGCCAGGTCACCGGCTTCCGCATGTTCTACGGCAATCTCTGCAAGTACACGATCTTTATCGGCCACGCGCTGCACCGTGCCGGCAACCAACAAAGCGTTCGAAAGGGGTTCCCGTTCGGCCCGGGCATACAGCTCAAGCGGCGATTCCAACGCCAGAAACTCTTCCAGAGAAAGACCCGCTATATCCTTGTCTCCGGACCTGAGCGCGGAGCCAGTCTCGGAATCGCCGTATTCGGAAAGGATCCGGCCGACACCCTTTTTTGCCTGCCCATAGGATTGCAGCGCATCCGCATAGGTTTCGCTGTCTGAGCGGGCTTTTTCTGTCCAGTCGACGGCATCGGTGTATATCTCAGCCTCATCGGTGCCCGAAGAGCAGCCGAACAGAGCCACCGTCAAAACCACCATTACCGCCACAGACCCGAATCGTGCCTTCACCTTTTTTCTCCCGGAATCAGTTCCCACCAGACCAGATTGTATCTGCATAGCAAACGGGGGATGCTGGCTCGTTGGGCGCCCAGGCTTCGGCCAGTTCCTCTTCCAGCACCTCGCGCAGCACCACAGCCTGATTATGCTCAGGGTCCCGCGCCGAGTAGAGCAGCGTGACCCGTTGTTGGACGCATTTTTCAAGCAGTTGTGACAGTGCCTGCGGATGGTCCGCCAATTCGCGACGATAGCCCGCTCGGAATTCCTCCCAACGGGCCACGTCATGGCCGAACCATTTCCTGAGTTTGGTTGAAGGCGCCAGGTCCTTCATCCAGGCATCCAGTGCGGCATCGGCTTTGCTGACGCCGCGCGGCCAGACACGATCCACCAGTACACGGTAACCGTCTTCCGGCTGCGCAGCCTCATATATGCGCTTAATGCCTATGCGCGCACCCATAGCCCAGGTTCTCCCTGCGTTTGCAGATACCCCACCGGCACAATGCCATGGGGGGCATCCATATTGCAGCAGAGATTTCAGCCAAGGGGAAATGCGGGATTTCTAGCGCGCGCCGCGGCCCAGCAAACGCAGTGGCAGCTCGCTGATTTCCCGCGCTGCTCGACGGCTGAAGCCTGCCACCTGCTTTCCGAACTTCCGCATCGCCATGCGGGTGTATTCACGGCGCATCTCGACCCCGGCATCATCCAGAAGGAGAGAGGATGGAACATAGTGGTCTACGTAGATGTCATGCTTTTTCATGATCCACACCTCCGAATCGTCATAGAATTGAACAAATAATGCCGAATAATTGGTCATTTTTTCGCCATCGGCGTGGAGAGTACTGACTATAGAGCGCAAACTAAATAAGTTGTTCTACATATTTATGGGTTTGATTTTCAGGGGTATCATTCACAGGCCGACGGCTTTATTTTCCTCCTTTCTTAACTGACGAAAACGGTGCCCTTAGATCGTGCATCGCTTCGGTCAACACAGCGACAGCCGCTGGAAACATGCCCTGATCACGGCCACAGCTGCTCCTACACCCATCAGTTCCTGCGCTGGCTGAGCCTGCTGTGGTTTATGCCTATTTCTAACCTGTGCGCTTCGGAATAGTCTTTGATGTGAACGCTGCAGAACGCAGTGAGGGATGCATGCTGGTGCGCGCATCCTGACTACCTATCCAGGATGAGACTAATGAAGACTACCCCTAAATTCCTCGCTGGCGCCATCGCTGCTGGTCTGTTTATGGCGATCCCCGCTATTGCGGCCGTCAGCGAAGAAGACGCATCAAGACTTGGCAATGACCTGACCGCAATCGGTGCCGAACGCGCCGGGAATGGTGATGCAATTCCCGAATACACAGGTGGGCTGCGCACGCCTCCAACGAACTACCTGGGCAACCATCGCTACGTGAACCCTTTCCCGGACGACCAGGAACTGTTCCGTATTGACCGCAGCAATGTCGATCAATACAGCGATCGCCTGTCCCCCGGTCAGGTTGCGATGATCAATCGGTATGCAAACTACTTCATCCCGGTTTACGAGACACGTCGTACCGCCGCCTATCCGGACGATTGGCTGGAGCAGACCATAAAGAATGCCACGACGGTAGAGCTTGAGCCCAGCGGTAACGGCATTCTCAATTACGAGTATGGCGTGCCTTTCCCGATTCCGAAGAACGGTGTGGAACCCATCTTCAACCATACGACCCGTTATCGTGGTGGCTCGCTGACACGCAACATCGCCCAGGCAGCCCCGCAACCCAATGGCGGTTTCAATGCGGTACGCCTCAGCGAGCATGTGACTTACCCGACGGCGCTCACGGACTACAACCCCCAGGCCCACGACAACATTCTGTTTTACTTCCGCCAGACCGTGACCGAACCGGCACGCCTCGCGGGCACTGAACTGCTGGTGCATGAAAAGATCGACCAGGTCCGTGAAGGCCGCAGTGTCTGGGTCTACAACGCAGCACAGCGTCGGGTACGCCGCGCTCCGGATATCGCCTATGACGGCCCCGGCACCGCAGCAGACGGGCAACGCACCGCCGACAACCTCGACATGTTCAATGGGGCACCGGATCGCTATGAGTGGGAACTGGTAGGAAAAAAGGAAATGTACATTCCCTATAACTCCTACAACCTGACCAGCACCGACCTGCTGTACTCGGACATACTCAAGGCAGGCCATATCGATCAGTCACTGACCCGCTATGAACTCCACCGGGTATGGCACGTGCGCGCCACCCTCAAGGATGGCACACGCCACGTCTACGCCCAGAGGGACTTCTTTATCGACGAGGACAGCTGGCAGATCGCGGTCGTGGACCACTATGATGCACGTGGCCAGCTCTGGCGTGTGGCCGAGGCGCACAAGCTCCAGCACTATGATCTGGATATTCCTTTCTACGCCTTTGAGACACTGTACGACCTGGTCTCCGGCCGCTACCTCGTGATTGGCCTGACCAACGAAGAAGCGGAACCCTTCCGTTTCGGAACCCGTCGTCAATCCGGCTTCTTCACACCGGCAGCCCTTCGAGGCGCTGGCCGCTGATCCAGGCACCAACCGAGCGTTCCGGCCAGTCCGGAACGCTCTTTTTTAAACCTCATCTCCCGGACAGACGTTGCTCAAGAAAAACCAGAGCATCGTCCACCGCCGCACCATCCATTACAAACCCCACAAAATGCCCCCGTAACGGCTGGCGATGAAGCGCCACCGGAACCCCCTTCTCTTCCAGCGCCTTTTTGAAATCCTCCGCATGATCAATGGGCACCAGACGATCCCAGGCGCCATGGAACAGAAAGAAAGCGGGCGCATCGCCATGCACATGGGTCACCGGTGATGCCTCCCGGTAGGCTTCAGGAATCTCCTCCTCGCGACCACCCAGCAACTGCACCAGCCTCCGCCCACTGTTGAACTTGCTGAAATCCGCCGGCACACCACCCGCAACCACTGCGGCGGGGGCCAATTCGGAACCACCCCAGGGCTCATCAAGCGGTGTGTCCTGACCGGCAACCAGCGCCATCAGACTCACCAGATGTGCCCCGGAAGAAAAACCCCAGGCGCCAATGCGCTCCGGGTCAACGCCATAGTCGCCGGCATGCACCCGGAACCAGCGCATCGCCACCTGCACATCATGAAGCTGAGCCG
>SLIH01000384.1 GCA_007135745.1 Halomonas sp.
ACTGATTTTGTCTCGATCATCTGCTTTTGCTCGGCTCGCCGGTTCTTATAACTCACTCCCGCGCTGCGGGGCCCATTAAAACAAAGAGGGTAGGGAGGTCGGTTCAATGAAGTGTATTCGTTTTCAGCAGGGGCTGGTTCTTGTTTGTGCTGCAGCATTCGGGATCTCGCCGGCCACGGGGCAGGAGGATCTGGAAGGTTCCGGCGATCATCCGGAGATTCCGCGTTTGGCGGATTCTTACATTGTTCACCATGAGCACGCGGATTACGCTCGGCTGACGATACCCACCGGTCCCTATCGTGATGGCGCAGTTGAAAACAGTGAGTCGCTTGAGGGGCAGGTACTGAAACTGAGTTATCTCTTCCGTGACGGGGATGTTGCGGAACTTCGGGTCAAGCGAAGCTATCTTGAAGCCCTTGAGGGGCGGGGCTTCGAGATTCTCTACACGGGCAGCGATGCCGAGCTGGGTGGCCGGGACGGGCGTGCCTTTCTTGCCCGGGGAACCAATATTTTTGAGCGTGGTGCTCGAGGTTGCTGCCATCTTGCCAACCGTAACCGCAACATCCATTACATCGCGGCCCGGTCGGCAGATGGTCGAACCCTGGCGGCAATTGCAATCTACAATGCCCGCAGAGCGGATGGGCCGACAGTGGCCAAGGCCATTGTGACCGCCGATGAAATGGATACCACCATGGATCATGTTCCGCTCAGTGCGGATGAGATGCAGGCGGGAATTGTCGAACACGGTCGGGTGGCGGTGCAGGATATTCTGTTTGAATTCGACAGTGATTCCATCTTGCCTGATTCAGCGGATGCTCTGGCAACGATTGCGGAACTGATGGAATCCCGGCCGGACATGCGGCTTCTGGTTGTCGGCCATACGGATAACGTTGGAGATTTCGACTATAACCTGCAACTGTCCATGACCCGGGCGGAATCCGTGTCGCAATGGTTGCAGGATCGCCATGGTATCGATGGTGATCGGCTCCAGAGTGCCGGCGCCGGGATGATGGCGCCGATTACTACCAACCGGACCGAGGAAGGGCGAGCCCTGAACCGCCGGGTTGAGCTGGTTGAACGCTGAGTGACAGGATATTGTCTTCGTGAGAAACCGGTCCCATAAGCCTTGAGTCTCGAGGTGGCTCAGGTCGGGAATGTCCCACTGAGGCCAGTTCTGAATAAAGAAACGGCGGCGTCGGATGACGCCGCCGTTTTTCTTGCCAGATCGGAGGGCTCTCCGAATCAGCGGTCGAAGCGGTCCAGGTTCATGACCTTGGTCCAGGCGTCGATGAAGTCCTGGACGAAGAGCTCGTCGGCGTCGTTGGAGGCGTAGGCCTCGGCGACGGCACGGAGCTCGGTGTGTGAACCGAAGATCAGGTCCACCGGGGTGGCGGTCCACTTGACCTCTCCATTGGCGCGATCACGTCCGAGGTAGAGGCCGGGGTTGTCCGAGGACTGCTCCCATTGGGTGGACATGTCCAGCAGGTTAACGAAGTAATGGTTGGTCAGCTTGCCGGGGTTTTCCACGAACAGGCCGTGCTCGACACCGCCGGTATTGGCGCCCAAGGCACGCATGCCGCCGACCAGGACGGTCATTTCCGGCACTGTCAGGTCAAGCAGGTCGGCGCGACTGACAAGGGCCTGGGTAGGCGACAGGCGGCTGTCGTCGCTGTAGTAGTTGCGGAAGCCGTCCGCCTTGGGCTCGAGTACCGCGAAGGATTCCACGTCGGTCTGTTCCTGGCTGGCGTCGGTGCGGCCCGGCGTGAAGGGCACGCTGACGTCATGACCGGCCTCACTGGCAGCCTGCTCGATGGCGGCGGCACCGCCGAGGACGATCAGGTCAGCCATGGAGACACGCTTGTTTCGGCGCTGGCTGTCGTTGAAGTCCTGCTGGATGCCTTCCAGGGTTTCCAGCACCCGGGCCAGTTCCTCGGGATTGTTGACCTCCCAGTTCCGCTGTGGCTCCAGGCGGATGCGGGCACCGTTCGCTCCTCCGCGCATGTCGCTGCTGCGGAAGGTGGCCGCCGAAGCCCAGGCGATGCGAACCAGCTCGGGCACGGTCAGGCCGGAGTCAAGGATTTCCGCTTTGAGACGGCGTACGTCGCGCTCATTGATCTGGCGGTAGTCGGCCTCGGGGACCGGATCCTGCCAGATCATGGCTTCGTCCGGCACTTTTGAGCCAAGATACCGGGAGCGCGGACCCATGTCGCGATGGGTCAGCTTGAACCAGGCGCGGGCGAAGGCTTCTTCGAACTCGTCGGGGTTTTCCAGGAAACGCTCGGAGATTTCCCGGTAGGCCGGGTCCTTTTTCAGCGACAGGTCGGTGGTGAACATGATCGGCGCATGACGCACGCCTTCTTCGTGGGCATCAGGCACCAGGTTGGCGGCCTGGCCGTCCTTGGGTACCCACTGGATGCCGCCGGCCGGGCTTTCGGTCTGCTCCCATTCAAAGGCGAACAGGTTCTGGAGGAACTGATGGGTCCAGCGGGTGGGGTTGGCGGACCAGGCGCCTTCCAGGCCGCTGGTGAAGGTGTCGGCGCCCTTGCAGCTGCCGCACTCGTTCTGCCAGCCCAGACCCTGCTGCTCGAGCGGGGCGTCGGTGGGTTCGGCACCGACACAGTCCTGGGACACGGCGCCGTGGGCCTTGCCGAAGGTGTGACCACCGGCGATCAGGGCAACGGTTTCCTCATCGTTCATGCCCATGCGGCCGAAGGTGGTCCGGATCTGTTCGGCAGCAGCGAGGGGATCGGGCTTGCCGCCAGGGCCCTCGGGGTTCACGTAGATCAGGCCCATCTGGGAGGCGGCCAGGGGGCGGTCCAGTTCGCCGCCTTCGTTGATGCCCTCGCCGTGGCGTTCATCACCCAGCCAGACGGACTCGGGGCCCCAGTAAACCAGGTCGGGCTCCCAGTCATCGTCACGGCCACCGGCGAAGCCATAGGTTTCAAAACCCATGGATTCCAGGGCCACGTTGCCGGTAAGGATCATGAGATCGGCCCAGGAGAGGCTGCGGCCGTACTTTTGCTTGACCGGCCAGAGCAGGCGCTCGGCCTTGTCCAGGTTGACGTTGTCCGGCCAGCTGTTGAGGGGCTCGAAACGTTGCTGACCGCCGCCGGCGCCACCGCGGCCGTCGAAGATGCGATAGGTGCCGGCACTGTGCCAGGCCATGCGGATGAACAGTGGGCCATAATGACCCCAGTCGGCCGGCCACCAGTCCTGGGAGTCGGTCATGACCGCTTCGATGTCGCGTTTGACGGCTTCCAGGTCCAGCTCGCTGAAGGCTTCCGCGTAATCGAAGTCTTCACCGTAAGGATTGGAGCGTGGGTCGTGATTGCGCAGGGGGCTGAGGTCAAGCTTGTTGGGCCACCAGTAATCGGCGGCGCGGGGTTGCTGCTCGGAAATGGCGGGGCCCGTGAGGGCCAGCGAGGACAGCAATGCTGCCGTCGCAGCCGCCAGGGGCAGGGTCAATTTCTTCATTGCTAATCTCCCTAGCAAATCGTGTCGAATGGTAACGGGGGATAGGGTAGGGCTAGAAGATTTTCTGTTCCAATTTAATATTGCTATTCCACTGATTGGCATTTTCTGTAATTCACGTGCCTGCAGCGTGCCAGAGAGCAGCCATTTACTCTCAAGGAACAACGAGGACGGTCAATGAGCGAACGGGATTGACAGGCCGATGAACCAGTCCGTGTGTGGGGGTGAGGAGAGGATGGTGACGGCAGATGTTTTGCCAGTCTCGATCTGGCCGCTGGGCGAGCATCCAGTTCAGCTTTACTCCCTGGCAACGCCCAATGGCGTCAATATGACCGTGTTTTTC
>SLIH01000467.1 GCA_007135745.1 Halomonas sp.
CCGGAGGATGCCGAGGATCTGGTGCAGGAGGTTCTTCTCAAGCTCTACCCGCGTACTCAGGAGCTGGAGGAAGTGGAGGATCTTCGACCCTGGATGAATCGGGTTCTGTACCGGCAGTTTGTGGATAGTAAAAGGCGCCGTTCCCGCCGACCGGAGGACAGTTTCACCGATGTATTGGCTGGTGGTGACCCCGGTGAGTTTCTTGACCGTTTTGCCGGCGGTATCCTTGGGCCCATGGCAGAGATGGATGCGACACAGGCCGGTGACTGCATCCACAGGGCGTTGAACGGGCTGTCACCGGATCAGCGTACGCTGATCATCCTGCACGACATGGAAGGCTGGCGTCAGGAGGATATAGCCGCGGTTCTGGATGTGGCTCAGGGCACCATCAAGTCCCGTCTTCATCGATGCCGTCAGCAGTTGCGAGAGAAATTGCTGAGAACGATGGAACCATTTCCCGGTTCCCGTCGTGAGCCTTGAAAAGGGGTGGATAAATCATGCAATGCGATGACCTGACCAACAAGCTGGATGACTGGTTCGACGGGACACTGGCGGAGACCGAACGCGATGCGGTCGCACAGCACCTGTCGGAATGCGGAGTCTGCCAGCGTCGTTTCGAGGCCGAAGCCCAATGGCGCCAGAGACTGGCCAACGCGCCAGTTCAGGAGCCAGGCGGCGATTTTGAAACACGTATGCTGGCGGCCACCCATGGTCATGGCGATGCCCGGCGTCGCTGGACGACGCCGGTGGTCTCCGGTGCCATGGCCGCCTGCCTGACGGCCGGGCTTTTTCTGGGGCAGTGGCTGTCCACGGGTGAGAGCGAAGCACCCGTTCAGGAGGAGATCGCTGCGGAACCCATTGTTATGGATGAAGTCCAGACGGTCAGTCTCGCTTTTAATTCCGGGGAAGCGCTTGAGAACGTGACCCTGACCCTTGAGTTGCCACCGCATGTGGAGCTCGATGGATTCCCCGGGGAGCGTTCCCTGAGCTGGCAGGTTGACCTGGACAAGGGGCGCAATCGACTGGCATTACCGATCAGGACACTGTTCCCGGACGAAGGGGAGCTTATTGCACACCTGGATGACGGCGAGCGGCGCAAAACATTCCGTGCCCGTCTGGGTCATCAGGGTGGCGTATCGGGAAGTTGACAAATAGAGTCCGGATTGCGGCCACAGGCTGGACGGACGGGAGGCAGGTATGAAGTTGATAGTCGTGATAATGATCTCAGTGCTGCTGGGCTGGAGCAGCACTCTGGCGGCGGACGATGATCTGGACGTCACCATGGAAATGGTGATGGACGAGGAGGGCGAGGCGGTCAGTGATGCCATTGTGCGGGATCTGCAGTTGCCTGAGCGCGCGGCGGACCGTGCCCGGGAGCGCGCCGAACCCGGATTGGAAACAGCTCGGGAGGCCTCGGAGCAGGGCCGTGAGAAAGCCACGGAAGCCCGGGAGCGAGGACGTGAAGCCCGCGAACGCCGGGGCGAGCGTGTTGAGTTACCCGACGCCAGTCGCGGTGCTGGCGCTGATCGTGATAGAGGCGCCCGTGGCGTGCGGGGTGCCCCGGAGCGTTGAAATTAAGCTATACTCGCCGGTTATTCTGATGGGCTTATCCATGGAGTAAACCGGCGTTCACATGACTGTTCCCGCTTCCAATCGGGGCTGCCGTTGGCTGGTTGCCAGAGCAGCCCCGGGTCTTTTTACCCTCTTTATTGCCGTCTCACCGATGTTTGCTTCGGCGGAGTCTCCCTTCAAGGCAGGTGTAGCCGCCTTCCAGGCAGGCGAGTATCAGCAGGCCGTGACCCATCTGGAGCGTGCCCTGGCCGAACGCGGGCCTTCCGCTTCCCTTTTGCACAATCTGGGTGTGGCGCATTTTCGCGCCGGTCATTATTCCGAGGCCAATCAAACCTTCCGCCTGTTACTGGACTATCCCGGTTCTCGGGATGTCGCGCTGTACAACCTCGGGCTGGTGGCGTTGGCTCAGGACAGGGAGGCATTGGCGCGGGATTACTTTGAGCGTGTAACCCGGGAGGCCGAGTCCGACAAGTTGGTGGGGCTGGCGTTGGAGCAGCTTGCGATAATGGGCGAACCCGAGGTGTCGGAGCGCCCCTGGCAAGCGGTGGTCAGTGCCGCCCTTGGTTATGAAGATAACCTGAACCTGGCGGCGGATCGCACCATTCAGGAACAGGACGCGTTCTTTGAAACCCTGGCATGGGGAACCGCCTATCTGGTGGGTGACGATGCTCTGGGTCTGCGTGCAACGGCTCTGATCAACGACCGCGTGTATTTCAGTGAATCCGATCTCCGACAGACTGTGGCCAGACCCGGGTTGGCGCTGGATTATCAGGTATCGGACTGGCGTCATACCCTGAGTACCGATTTTGAATGGTCCTGGGTCGGAGGAGATCGAATCGAACGCCGGGACCGGCTGCAGTGGACGCTTGATCGGGATACGGATATCGGTCGCCTGCGCAGTCGTCTCGATACCACTCGAATCGATGCGGGTGATGAGTTCCCGGAGCTGGAGGGCGAACAGCAGTCGCTCGAGCTGTCCTGGCGTCGTTACTGGACCCGGGATTGGGGGACGCGGCTCAGCTATCGATTCGAGAACAATAACCGTGACGATCTGGAAGTGGGCGACGATTTTTTCAGTGTTTCGCCCCGCCGGCATGCTGTCGAGGGCGATATCTATTTTCATCCCGCCGATGCCTGGTTCACTCGGCTGGCGTTGCAATACCGGCGTTCTGATTACCGCGATGCGGACCGAGTCGATGGTGAGTCCATGGGCAAACGAGAAGAAGACCGGTGGCGTATGACCGGTACCGCCTATTACCAACTGTCTGCGCATTGGGAGTGGTTCGTCTCGGCCCAGAGTGAAGTGAATCGCTCCAATCGGGATGCTCGTGATTACGAGCGTTTTGAGATCATGAGTGGGTTTGAAGCGCGGTTCTGAGGCGTGGAGAAAACGGGTTGCCCGGCGCGCGGACAACCCGAGGCGGAATCAGAGGCCCTGATTACGCAGACGGTTGGCGTGATGCCGATAGACCGCCTTGGGGTCTGTCTCGAACAGGCTGGTCAGCCCCAGCATCTGGTTGACTTCGTCCAGATGGTTCATCCGGTAATCATCCCGAAGTACATTCCCCATATGAGAGCTGCACTGGCCTACCAGGCCATCGTTGGGCTCACCAAACGCCAGGCTGGTGGTCGAGAGCAGGTAGCTGGAGGGATCCAGTGCGTTGGTGTAGGTGGCCGTGCCGGTCCAGGAGTAGTAATGAATGCCATTCACCTGGCTCGGAGCCGGGCCGCATGGTGTGGTTGGAATGGCCTGCGGAGAGAGCTGATTGAATTCAGCGCTGCCCTGGCTGGTCAGGGAGTATAGGCTTGCTTCCATGTTCTGATCGAAGCCACCGCCCGAGAGCAGGTCGATGATGCCGCCCAGCGCGTTACCCAAGGTGTTGGCAAGGCTGCTGCCGGGTGAATTCACGATGACGTCCGCCACATCGGAACCGGTGTGGGGTGAGCCAACCGAGGTTACCGAGGCGACCAGATCCGGGCGAACCGTGGCCACATAGCGGGCCGTGGGGCCGCCATGACTATGGCCAATCAGGTTGACCTTGCCGTGAAGGGCGGCCAGTTCCTCGACCTGGGCAAGAAGCTCCTCGCCCCGCGCCACGGTGCTGTCCAATGCCGGCACCTGGGCTGTGTACACTTGAGCCCCATACTTTTCCAGCTCGGACGGAATGCCGTACCAGTAATCCACGAACAGGATGTTGTCGAAGCCGAACATGCCATGGACCAG
>SLIH01000051.1 GCA_007135745.1 Halomonas sp.
GGGCAATGCGCTGGTTGGTGACCCCCAGGGCCATCATCACACCAAACTCCCGGGTGCGCTCCATCACCGACATCAGGAAGGCGGTGAGAATGCTCAGCACCACAACCACCACCAGCACCACGTACATGATCCAGGCACCGGCCTGATCCAAGGCGATGGTCTGATCCAGACCGGGCACCAGCTCGTCCCACTCGAGCACACGCAGGTTGGGCTCATCCGCCAACAGAGAGCGCAGAGCACTGGTGGCCTCCGGCAGATTCTCGAGTGCAATATCACCCAGCACCAGCGCATGGGCTTCGCCCTCCAGCCCGAACACGTTCTGGAAGCTGGTTATGGGCATCTGAACCAGGCTCTGATCCAGATCGGGCTCGCCGGATCGGAACAGCCCAACAACGTTCAGCGTGGTCACCGCCATGGAGCCGTGCCGTCCCTGCCCCATAAAAACCAGCTCATCGCCCGGTGCTACCTGCAGCCGCGTCGCCAGGGATTCACCCAGAACCACTTCGGTTCCCTCGCGGATATAGCGGCCTTCCGTCATCAAATGCGGCAGCGTGGAAACCCGCCCTTCGCGCTCTGGGTCTACGCCCACCATTTCAACGCCACGGGAACGCTCATCGGAGGACACCATGCCCCGCCCATGGGTGCGCTGGGTTATGGCATCAATGCCCAGCGCCTGTTCCACCCGGGCCATCAGTTCCCCGGAATTGACGACCGTATCTTCCATACGATGCTTGTCCGCATAGTCACTGTGCTGGACCTGAAGCACCCCGGGGAACACCCGAAGCGTGTTTTCAATGGCGATGGCGTAGGTGCTGTACTGAACCGCCAGCATGAAAACAAGGAAAAAGGTCGCGAAAGCGATCGCGGACAACGTGAGTATGGTTCGCCGCCGCTGTCGCCAGATGTTTCGCCAGGCAAGTCGAAGAGTCATGGCTCTCTACTGCTCCTCTCAGAATCGGGGGTTGCGGAGATTGGCAACGGAGAAAACCTGAGCGGGAAGATCCAGGTCGTATTCAGCCTCCTTCACGGTGACTTCGGTCCACCGCTCATCGTCATCGGCCTGCTCCATGCGTTGACGCACCGCAACCTGACGACCACCAAGCTCGCCGACTTCCTCGGTACGGAGGGTCTTCACGAGATCACCGTCCTGATCGAAAAAAGCCTGACGCATGAGGATATGGTCTTCACGAATCTCGAGTTCCTGGTGACCCCAGACCACGGGCGCCTCCTCGTGGGGCTCAAGGCGCAGTCGATAATGCCTGTGCCCATCCTCTTCCCAGTGTTCTACGATTTCATGTTCATAATCTTCAAGAACGCTGTCCGAACGGGCGATTTCATTGTTGGTGAAATCCGAGCTGAGCCATTGCTGGCCCATCATGGAACCCGGAACACGCACCACTCGGTTTACTTCCGGAGAGAAGGTCCACATGGAGCCTTCCATCAACAGGTGGCCGGTGCCGGCTTCGCTCTCGGGAGACAGTACCCGCACCAGGGACTTGTCCTTGCCCGCCGTCCACAGCTTCATGCTCATGGTGCGTTCCCAGTCGGGGCGGTGGATTACGACCTGGATTTCGGATTGGGATGTATCACCCCGCCATTGATCGAGGGTGTCGGCCACCAGTTGCCTGCCATCAGCAGCGTCTGAGCCCGACTCAGCCATGGCTGTCGGTGTAGCGACCCATACCGCGAGCGCAGCGATCAGCAGCCTACGAATCCGCGGAATGCCTGAATGCAAAACCGACATCGGATATGTCCTCCTTGGCGTCTTTGGAAAAAAGTGAGTCGTTTGAAGTCGAGACGGACAGCTCCAGTGCCGCCGGCAGTACCAGGGTCAGTACGTAGCCCGGCGCCGGCACCCAGCTGATAAAGCGGTATTGCGGAAAGTTGCGGAAATGGCCTTCCAGCCGCTCCGCCGTTTTACGGAGATCGCCGATTTCCAGCACCTGAAGGTTGCAGCCCAATCCACAGCGCAGGAACTTTGAAAGTGCTTCTTTGGCTGTCCAGAGTACCGTGGCCCATTCATCGGTATCACCATCGAGGCCAATACCGCACAGGGCACGTTCCCGTTGCGTCGTCTTGGCGAGAATGGCTTCGGTGTGTTCTGGATCCACGGCTTCGAGATCCAGGGTAATGGGCGTCGTTGCCGGTCCGGCCACCGCACAGGCCAGAGCGTCCTGGTGTGAGATGGAAAGCTCCCTGCCGCCGCAGCCGGGCCCGGTGAGAACGGGTTGCCCCATGGAACCGGCCTCTATGCAGACCTCGACCGCCCGGGTCTCCGCGCCAAGCGCGTATTTGGCAGCGTGCCGCCCCAGCAGATAACCGTTTCGGCGCCGTTCCGCCGGAATCGTCACGTAGTAGGACCGCTCCAGTGGATGCAGAAGGGTCTCGGCTCGGCTATCGGCATGGCCAGCCCTCACCCAGGCGAGTGTGGCGATTTCATTGAAACCCGCACCATGGACGCTCAACGCCGCGCGGCCACGCTCCCCATGAAAACGCAGCAGGAACCCTGTTTTTTCGGGCGTCATTCCCATCCCGGAATCAAAAGCATCACAGGCCGGCATATCGGACCTCCAGGCCAATCCCACGATCAGACTGATGGCCGCCCGTTGCGGAGCGCCTCGCCTGACCGAACGCATCGATTCGCTCCTGACCCAAAAGCTGCCCGAAGGAGCGAAGGGGCGCCGCACGGAAGCCATGGTGACGGGCCAGGCGCTCAAGTTTGCAGATACGGGCGATATCGGGGCGCCCTGCGCTGGCCAACGACGGATCCCCCGCCAGTCCAATCAGGATGGATTCCGCCATGCAGGCGTAGGCTTCCCCCTGGCGCAATCCGTAGTTTCCAATCGACGGATCCCCCGGCAAGCGCACAATTCCACCATCCACCACCAGCACATCCGGGCGCTTCTCGCCCACCTCCGCGGCCACGTTGCGTGGTCGCGACAGGTCGCAGATGATCGTACCGGGAGCCAGATGCTCGGGGCCGATGAAAGGCTCCGGCGAGCTGGTGGATACCAGGGCCACATCGGCTGAGCCAAGCTCCACCAGCTCGCCGCTCAGGATCACTCGGCCTCCGGCTTCGAGATAATCAAGCACGTCGTCAACGGCCCAGGCGGCGGGCTCCCCAAAGGCGCGCCGTAGATCATCAAGCACGCTCCCAGGCTGCCAGCCTCCGGTTTCGTTGGAATCGGTAATCAGTGAGACCAGCACGTCGGCCAGCGCGGCACGGACATTAGCCCGTGCCGTCACCGGGTCCTTGTTAACGTTCCCAATCAACACCAGCGCCGAGGCCCGCGCCAGCACCAGAGCGGTCAGGGCGCCACCTACAGAACCACTGGCACCCACCAGCGCCACCCGGCGCCCCTTCCAGGTCTCTCCGAGCGCGTCCAGCAGTTCCTCCATTGCATGCACGCCGGCTACCGCCGTATAGGCATTACCTGGCGTCACAGCAGGACCCTGACCGCTGACACGCTCACCGCCATCGGTCAGAATCGAGGTGTAGGCGCCCAGGCCCACGACCGAGGCGCCACGGTCGCAGGCCAGCTCGAATGCGCCCTGGATCTGGGCCAGGCTGTCACGCCGCGGCATGCGCACCAGCTGCCTGGTGGTATAGGGCACCATGATGAAATCCACGTTCAGCCGGGCTCCGGCGACGCTTTGCACCTGGCACTGTGACGCCACGAAACTGTCGAAATTCCCCGCAACACTGGCTTCAAACGCAGCCAACTCGCCCTCATCCAGATCGCTCAGTGTGGGGTCATAGTCCCGGTAGCTGCGGGCA
>SLIH01000260.1 GCA_007135745.1 Halomonas sp.
CCGGGCCCGGCTGGATGCGGATGCATTGAAAGGACGTGATAAAGCCTGGTTTCTGGCTGAACTTGGTGGCAAGTACGCCAATTTGGGTGAAGCGCAGGAGGCGGAAGATCTTTTTGCTGAAGCCCTTGATATAGGATCCGGACTCGAGAACAAACTGGAGCGATTGCAGGCGGTGCTCTGGCTCGCGGATCGGCAACTGGATTATGGCATGCATGAACGTGCCGGACATCTGCTCAACCAGGCGGAACAGAGTATGGCCGAGGCTGTCGAGGATTCCGAGCCGGCGGAACAGATCGGAATGGTGGTTCAGTTGGCGGAAGCCTACCGTCAACTGGGGGACGAAGAGGCCGCCTCGCAATGGCTTGAGCGTGCACGTCGGGCATCCGGTGCACTCGCCGGTGATTATCAGTCGGCCTGGGGGCTGGCAGTCACCGCACGCCACTATGCCGATCTGGCGCGCTACGAAGAAGCCACTGAGTTGCTGGAAGAGGCACGTTCCAGAATCGACGGAATCCAGGGCGCGGCGAATCGCGATGGTGTTCTGACCGACATCGCCATTGGGTACGCTCAGGTCGGACAGGTGGCAGAAGGGCTCCAGCTGACAGAGTCAATCCTGGGCAACTATGACCAGGCCTGGGCCTTGACGCGTATTGCCTCGATCCATGAAGCGTCGGGCGAAGCACCCGATGAGGACATACTGGCCAGCCTTTATCGCATCACCCACAAGCACCGGCCGATGGAATCGTTCTGGGAATAAAAAAGAGGTTTTCGGCCCCGGAAAAGGGGTGAACCCTGGTCTATACTCCGTGCCGATCATGGATGAATTGTAATCACGGGTTCCCTATGAAACGACTGCTTCACATGCTCCGTTCGAGTGGCATTATTCCGGGGCTCTTGGCCGCTCTCTCCCTTGGTGGCGCCTTTTACCTCATGCAGACCGGCCTTGAAAACCTCATCGAAGCCCGACAGACGGAGCGGTTGCCGGTGACGCCGGTGCAGGCTCTGGCCGAGGGGCCCTATGCCCTGGGTGGCGTGATATCGGCGGAACGGGGCACCCTGACCACACCATACTCCGGCACGGAAGCGGTCTACTACCGCTATAGACTGGAGGAGGAATACCGGGATTCCGATGGTAATCGAAGAACCCGCACCATCGATTCCGGGCAGGACGGTCGGCCTTTTGTGCTTGTGGACGATACCGGTTCGGTGGTGATTCACACCGGGTACGATATTTCCGGTGTGGATTGGGATGTGAGGCAGACACACCGTTCCCGATCCGGCAACCGTATTCGCACCGAATGGGCGTTGAAGCCGGGGGGTACCGTGGAGGTGGTCGGCTCTTACGAACCGTCCGAAGGGCATGTGGTCTTTAACGACATGGCCCGGTTCGATCTGCCTGCGCTTGTTTCGGCGCGGGGGCTGCACCTGGCGGGCGGGGATCGGCTCTTCCAGGCCGCGATGCGCATTTCAGGAGCGGCGGGCCTGTTGGCCCTGGGCATTGCGCTTGGTATGACAGCGCTACGGATCCACCGTTTCTGGGTTTATGTGCTGGTTATGTCAGTTGGCGTCACCGGCACCCTGGGGGTGCTCGGGGTGAATAAGCTCAATTCCGAGTGGTCCTCCGTTCTGGCCATGTATGAAAAGCGCCACAGCCATCTTTCGACCAGAAGCGATGATGCCCCTTTTCTGGCCGACCTTTATGCCTTCCGGCAGTTGATTGAGCGTAATACGGATGGCTATCTGGATCAGTGGATGTTTCGGCGTCTGGTGGAGAAGCAGTTATCGCTTCCGGCGGTGGACGATCAGGTGGCGGGTCTGGCCAGGGAAGTGATTTCGTCCAAACCGCAGACCCACTTTGAACACGCCACGCTCGCCTGGTTGGGTGTGATCGGTGGCGTTCTGGCTGGGTTTGTCCTGATCTGGCGCGCGATCGGTAATGTGAAGTTCAAACGGCTTGTGGAGCACGTGCCCACAAGCAGAACCCGTGGTTTGAGCTTCGGACTCTCGGAGCTCAAGGGCGTGGTGGAAACCTGTGAGGAGAATCCACCCCTGCGGTGTCCACTCAAGCATGCGGATTGTGTGGCCTACAAGTACTGGGTAGAGGAACGCAGGGGATCAGGCAAGAACGCCAAATGGGTGACGGTTGAAACAGAGAACAAACAGGTGCCATTCTGGCTGGAAGATGACGAGGGGCGTGTACTGGTCTATCCCGAGGGGGCTGAAATCGAGTTCCCCAATTACTACAACGAGCGTCACGGGGATCATCGCTACAACGTTCGCTGGTTTGATACCTATGCGCGCACCTATTGTCTCGGCTTTGCGGGGCTGGACCCGAATAAGCCGGATCGGCTCGCCATTCAGCAGGATGCGGAATCGCCTTTTTTTATGACATCGCGTACCGCGGATGAGGTGATCCGCAGCCGGGGCGCCCAGGGGTTTATTGGAACCGCCTTCAGTCTGGGGCTGTTTCTGTTTGGCGCGACGGCGATGTTGGCAATGGATGGCAATTTCAGCCCGGATAACCTCCTTTTCTCGGCACTGATCGTCCCGGTCGTGCTTGGCATTTACATTTCCATATTGCACTTCAATGACATAGTGTTCCTGAAAAACCGGGTGGGTCGGGCGCGGGCCAACATCGATACGGTGCTGCAGCAACGCCATGATCTCTGGCCCGCTCTGGAGACAGTGGTCAAGGCGTATCTTTCCCATGAAAGCAAATTGCTGCGCGCCATCGGAACTCTGCGCAGTAACCCCCCTTCGGGAAATGATCCCATGGGCAGGATCGCCCGGAGGCTGCGTAACGAGGAGCGCGTACGTAAGGCCATTCAGATTCGCGCCGAGAAATATCCGGACCTTCAGGGTGATGCTGTTATTCGGAAATTCATGGATACCATGGCGGAGACCGAGAACTATCTGTCCTTGCTTCGTAATGGGTACACGGAGTCGGTGGAAATCTATAACACGCGCATCCAGTCTGTGCCGGATGTGATATTGGCGTATCTGTTCAGGTTCCGGCCCGCTGAACAGTTTGTGCGCTCGTCATAGGCGCCATTGAAGCGACAGCACCAGAAGGTCGAGCCCCTTGTTCTCATTGAACAGGCCGGCGTTGGAGGTGTGCTGGAAATGCAGGCTCACGGCGTTGGCAACCCCGAACCGACGCCCGGCGCCCAGATGGCTGGTGAACTGGAAGGGGCCGCCCATGCCTTTGCCGTCGTAGCTGTGACGGGAGATCAGGGTAGGGTGCAGGCCGGTCCGGGCAAACCAGCGTGCTCCGGGGTCGCTGCGATGAATGAAGAAGTCCGGCCCCAAGGTGCCCATGGTGGCATTGGTGCTGCCGTTGGACAGAGCACTCAGTGTCATTGCTCCCCGGGTGTTGACGGCCCAGCGTTCGCCTCTGTAGCCGATGGCCTCTACTGGCTGCGAAAGAGAAGCCCTGACGATGTTGAAGTTGCCGGAGTCGTTGGGCGCGATGGTGCCAATCCCCAGTCCGATCTGTCCATCTTCCGCGCAGGCGGCGGTAGGAAACAGATAGAGCAACAGCGATATCAGTATTATGCGAATACCCAAAACGTCATGAGTCCTGGTTTGGTTTTCGTTCCCGGGAGGCGAGATATTAAGCCAGAATCCAATGAATGGACAGGACGCGGATCTCATACCCCAACACGGCACTAGTGACTATCAAGGTGGTCCCGCATAAGGCGGGTCACGGTCTCCGGGTCTTCCTGATGGGGAAAGTGACCTGTGGCCGCTGCATGGTGTGTGTATCCGCCAGTAA
>SLIH01000299.1 GCA_007135745.1 Halomonas sp.
CCTGTTCATTACTCCCCTCCCCTGCAGACTTTTCCCGTTCGTTTGTTATTGGACCGCTTCGAGCCGCAACGGCTCCCCACGGTCATCCTCTGTGTCTACCCGAAGCCGCCAACCCAGTCGTTCGGCCCCGGCATCAAATCCTTCTACCTCGATAGCAAAGCGTGGGTAATACCACAGCACGCCAGCACCATCCTGTTCCTCGAAACACCAGCTACCCGGCGAGGGAGCCCCTTCCGGACAGACTTCGATGTATCCATGCGGCACCTCCGCCACCAGTTCCATGGGGTTGCTGCTTTGCAGGCGCCCCAGTCGCTGCGGTTCCCGTGCTGCCATAGCCGTACTCTGCTCGATCACCAGCTGGGAGCGCAGATTGTTGAGTACGACCCGCACCGCCGTCTCTTCCGCCTCCGTCAGGCGGTCCTCCACCCGATCCGCCAGGTAGTAGAGCACCCCACCCAGCACCAGCAGGGCCAGGATATTGACCGTGCGTTTACGCCAGATTTCCTCGCGGGCCTTCCATCGGCTCGCCATAATTCACCCAATGGCCGCGCTGCCCAGATCCCAGATGGGCAGAAAAACGCCCAGAGCCAGGATCAGAACCAGTATGGCCACGCCGACCAGCAGAATGGGCTCAATGGATTCCGACAGCCTGTTCAGGCTGTAATCGACTTCTTCATCGTAGAAGTCGGCAACGTTAATCAGCATCTCGTCCACGGCACCGGTTTCCTCGCCCACTGAAATCATCTGCAGAATCAGCGGCGTGAACATTTCCGAGTTGCGGGCCGCGCGCAACAGGCTGTCGCCGCGTTCGATGGCGTGGCGCATTTCCTGTACATGGTGGCCGATCCAGGCGTTGTCATTGGCGTCCGCCACCACGGTCAGAGCGCTGGTTACCGGCATGCCGGCGGTCAGCGTATTGGCAAAATTGCGCGCGAAGCGGCTCAGGGCAATCTTTTCCAGAATGGGGCCCATGACCGGCAGTCGCAGCTTGCGCCGATCCCACTGTAATCGTCCCTTCTCGGTTTTGATCCAGGCCCGGAACCCATAAAGGGCCCCGACCACCCCAACCAGCAGGGCATGCCAGTAATTGAGCATGAAATCCGAGGTAAAAATCAGCACTTGGGTGAGAAACGGCAGGTCCGCCCCCAACCTCTGGAAGGTGGTGGTGAACTGGGGGATGACGAAGAAGTTGATAATGACCAGGGCAGCCGTCAACGCCACAATCACGAAGACCGGGTAGCGGGTCGCCTGTTTGATGCGGCGTTTGGTTTCACGCTCAAGCTCCAGAATCAGCGACAGACGGTGAAAGGCATCGTCCAGCTCACCGGTATTCTCGCCCACGTGGATCATGGCCACGAAAAGGTCAGAGAATACATGGGAATTGGCCTGCATGGCCGTGGCCATGGTGGAGCCGGTCTCGAGCCGGTCGGCCACATCATCCAGCGCTTCGGTCAGCGCCGGTGAGCGGGATGTTTCACCCAGCCCGCGAATGATGCGGATGATGGGAATGCCGGCCTTGGTCAGTGCATACATCTGGCGGCAGAAGACAATCAGGTCATCCAGGGTGACCTTGGGCCGAAAGAGTGGGATTTTCTGCAGGATGTCTTCGCTTTTCCCCTCATCCTCCTCGTGAACGGTTACAGACAAGGGGATGATACCGCGGCGCTGCAGCTCACCGGCCGCCACGGCCTCGGAGCTGGCATCCAGGGTGCCTTCTTCCAGGCCCCCTTTACTGTTGCGTCCGCGATAGGCAAAGCGCATGGTCAGACCTCACCCTTGTCTTCATTGCCGGCACCGCCCAGTGTGGCGGAGACACGGGCCACCTCTTCCAGTGTGGTGATGCCCTGCTCGGCATAGCGCAGGGCGCAGTGATCCAGCGGCTCATAGTAGGGGCTGCGACGGGCCGCTTTCTCAAAATCGGAATAGTCCGCCCGTCGCAGGGCGTCGAGCATGGCGTCGTCCAGTTCCAACAGTTCATAGACACCGATACGTCCGCGATAGCCGGTGTTGCCGCACTGGTAACAGCCCTTTCCGGCAACAAAGCGGGCACTCTCATTCGGTTCGCTGGCCGGTGTACTGTTGTGATCCAGCAGCTCGTCCGCGAGTTCGAGATCCAGGGATTCGTCGTCGCCGCTTTGGTCCTCGGCGACAGCTTCCTCAACAGCAGGAGGTTCCGGGGGCGGGCTCTCACGCCCTTTAATGGCATCCAGCCAGACTTTCTCCTGATGCGTGGGTTCGTAGGGCACCTTGCAGTTGTCACAGACCTTACGTACCAGGCGCTGGGCCACCACGCCAACCAGGGAGCTGGACACCAGAAAGGGCTCGGCCCCCATGTCCAGAAGGCGCATGGCACTGCTGATGGCATCATTGGTGTGCAGGGTGGAGAGCACCAGGTGGCCGGTCATGGCGGCACGAAGGCCGATCTCAACGGTCTCTTTATCGCGCATCTCACCGACCAGGATAACGTCCGGATCCTGACGCAACGCGGAGCGCAGCACGGTCGCGAAGTCGAGTCCGATGCGACTGTTGACCTGCACCTGGGTGATCCGGGGCAGTCGGTATTCCACCGGGTCTTCCGCGGTGATGACTTTGACTTCCGGGCGGTTAAGCTCGGTCAGCGCGCCATAGAGAGTGGTGGTTTTACCGGAACCGGTCGGCCCCGTGACCAGGATCATGCCGTGAGGCCGATGGATCAGCCCCCGGAAACGACGGAGCACGCCGGACGGCATACCCGTGGTCTCCAGATCAAGAATGCCCTGGGACTGATCCAGCAGACGCATGACCACGGATTCACCGTACTGCACCGGCAGGGTCGAAATCCGCACATCAATACTGCGACCCTTGACCCGAATATTGAAACGCCCGTCCTGGGGAATGCGTTTCTCCGAGATATTGAGCCCGGCCATAAGCTTCAGGCGCAACACCACCGCTGAGTGGATGCGCTTTTCTTTCATGACCTGCTCCTGCAGCACCCCATCGATGCGCTGGCGAATACGCATGACGCTTTCGTCCGGCTCAATGTGAACGTCCGAACTGCGGGTCTGCACCGCGTCTTCGAAGATGGTCTGAAGCAATTTGACTACCGGGGCTTCGTTAACATCCGAGTCCTGACCCAGATCCGCCAGATCGAACGCATCATCGCCCAGCTCGTCATCCAGCTCCTCGGCCAGCGATGCGATTTCATCGGTGCGCCGGTACACCATGTCGAGGGTGTCGAGCAGTTCGCTCTCACGCACCACAGCCTGCTTCACGGAGCACTTGAGTATGCGCACCAGTTCGTCGTAGGCGAAGATGTCCATGGGATCGGCCATGCCCACCAGCAACTCATCCCGCTGTTCGGCAAGCACAATGGCCCGGAAACGACGGGCCTGGGCTTCCGGCAGACGCTTAACCAGCTCGTCATTGAAGCTGTAGTGCCGTAGCTGCACGAAGGGGATATCCAACTGCTGGGAGAGAAAATTCAGCAGCTGGTCTTCTTCGAGGTACCCCAGATCCGTCAGGGTCTTACCCAGCTTACGCCCGCTCTTTTTCTGTTCCTGAAGGGCAGTCTGGAGCTGGTCTTCGGTTATGACCTCGTTCTGGACCAGGAGGTCACCAATCCGGATTTTCTTGCGTTGTTCCGCCATCTGGATACCTGAATCTGTCAGCCCTGCCCCTGGGACAGTCTCTGTTCCACATAGTCGCGCAGAGCGGACGGAAGATCCGGCAGCAACGCGGCCTGCATATACGCCGAGTGCGCGCTCTGGCGACGGCCCATGGACTCCAGCGCAATAC
>SLIH01000253.1 GCA_007135745.1 Halomonas sp.
GGAATTGCTCGAAGATGAACGCAGGAATCTGCCGACCGCGGTCGGGGCGCGCGCCAAGGCCGATGCGCAGGTTCTCCTCCACCGTCAGCAGCGGGAAGATCTGACGACCCTGAGGCACATAGCCGATACCGAGCAGGGCGCGCCGTTCCGCCGGCAGCCGCGCCAGATCCACGCGCTGGCCGCGTCCTTGATAGTGCATGGCCCCAGAACGCACCGGCAGCAACCCCATGATGCATTTGAGCAGAGTGGTTTTGCCCATGCCGTTACGGCCCATCAGGCAGGTGCGCGAACCTTTTTCCAGGCTCAGGTCGACGGATTTCAGGGTATGCGAGCCGCCGTAAAACTGGTCCAATCCGGTAATTTCCAGCATGGTCATTCCCCCAGATAAACTTCGCGGACTTTGGCGTTGTTCTGTACCTCGTCCATGGTGCCTTCGGCCAGAACGCTGCCCTGATGGAGTACCGTCACCTGGCGGGCTATGGAGCGTACGAAATCCATGTCATGCTCCACCACGATTACGGAATGGCGCCCCGCCAGGGACACCAGAAGCTCCGCCGTCTTTTCCGTCTCCTGCCCGGTCATGCCCGCGACCGGCTCGTCCACCAGCAGCAGGCGCGGGTTCTGCATCAGCAAAGAGCCAATCTCCAACCACTGTTTCTGGCCATGGGAGAGATTTCCCGCCTGAGTGTGGGCAAGATCTTTCAGGCCCGTGAGCTCCAGGGTTTCATCAATGCGGTCCCGTTGTTCGCCGCTGAGGTGCCAGGTGAGGCTGTTCAGCAGGCCACGGTGGGTGTGCATGGCGAGTTCCAGATTTTCATAGACACTCAGCACCTCATAGACCGTTGGCTTCTGGAATTTTCGGCCTATGCCGGACTGGGCGATCACATGCTCCTGCATCTTCAACAGGTTAAGGCGCTGCCCGAACCAGGCCTGGCCCTCATCGGGCTGGGTCTTGCCGGTGATCACATCCATCAGCGTGGTCTTGCCGGCCCCGTTGGGGCCGATGATGCAGCGCAGCTCCCCGTCGTCCACGTACAGAGTGAGGTCGTTGAGCGCCCTGAAGCCGTCAAAGGACTTGGTAATGCCCTCGATGTAAAGGATGGGCCCGTGACGGGTGTCCAGCATGGGGCTGGGCGGGGCCGCCTCCTGGATAAAGGAGAAAACCTCCTCACGATTGCGGAATTCATTCAGCGTATCCAGCATGCTCATTGCTTACGCCCCCCCTTGAGTTGATCCACCAGGCCGACCACGCCCCTGGGCAGGAACAGCGTCACGAGAACGAACATGGCACCGAGTACGAACAGCCAGAGATCGGGGTGGGCGGCGGTCACCCAGCTTTTCACGCCGTTGACGATGCCCGCACCGGCGAGGGCGCCGATCAGGGTGCCCCGGCCACCCAGGGCCACCCATACCGCCATTTCAATGGATTCGGAAGGGGCCATTTCGCTGGGATTGATCACCCCGGTCTGTGGCACATAGAGCGCCCCGGCAAGGCCACAGAGCATGGCCGAAAAGGTCCAGACGAACAGCTTGTAGCGCAGCGGGTTGTAGCCGGTGAAGCGTACACGGCTTTCCGCATCGCGTATCGCCATCAGCACCCGACCCAGCTTCGAAGTGACGATGTAGCGACAGACCAGGTAGGCCAGAATCACGGCCAGCCCACTGCAGAGATAAAGCACCAGCCGCGTGTCCGCCTCGCGCACGGAGAACCCGAGCAGGGTATCGAAATCGGTCAGGCCGGTGTCTCCTCCGAGACCGGTTTCCGTACGGAAGAAAAGGAGCATGGTGGCAAAGGTCAACGCCTGGGTAATGATGGCAAAGTAGACGCCACGAACCCGTGAACGGAAGGCGAAGAACCCGAAAATAAAGGCCAGCAGCCCGGGCACCAGAAAGATCATGATGGCGGTGAACCAGAAATGCTCGAAGGGCACCCAGAACCAGGGCCAGTCACTTTCGCCGATAAAGCGGATGAAGTTGGGCACGCTGCCATCATCGTACTGGTTGTGGGTCAGGTGCATGCCCATGACGTAGCCGCCCAGGGCAAAGAAGGCCCCGTGGCCCAGCGAGAGGATGCCGGTGTAACCCCATATCAGATCCAGGGCCAGGGCAACCAGGGCCAGGCACAGGAAGCGTCCCATCAGGGTCAGCATCCAGTTGGGGACGTAGAAGGCCGAATCCGGTGGCACGGCGCGGTTGAGTACGGGCATCAGAATCATGACCGCGGCGGCGAGCACCGCGAACAGGAGCCAGCCGCGATGCGAATGCAGGCTGGCGATGCGGGTGACGAATGGCTGTCTCATCTGCCTCGAATCCCTTGTTAGTCGTCAGCGGAGCGGCCCTTGAGGGCGAAAATGCCCTGGGGACGCCATTGAATGAACACGATGATGGCTGCGAACAGCAGAATCTTGGCGAGTACGGCCCCGGTCACGGGTTCGAGAAACTTGGAGAACACGCCCAGCCCCAGTGCCGAGAACACGGAACCGAGTATGTTGCCCACGCCCCCGAGTACGACGACCATAAAGCTATCCACAATGTAGCTCTGACCGAGTTCGGGCCCGACGTTCACAATCTGCGACAACGCCACGCCGCCCAGACCGGCGACACCGGCACCGGCACCGAAGGTCCACATGTCCACCCGGTTCGCAGATACACCGAGGGCCGCGGCCATCTCCCGGTTCTGCATCACGGCGCGGACTTCCAGTCCCAGTCGGGTCCGGTTCATGAGGAACCAGACCAGCGCCACTACGAAGAAGGCGAACAGAATGACCCCCACCCGGGAGGTGGACAGGGAAACGCCCTGCATGATCTGGACACTTCCGGAGAACCACTCGGGGCTGACAATACGCACATTCTGCGCACCGAAAATACTGCGCATGCTCTGCATCAGAATCAGGCTGATGCCCCAGGTGGCCAGCAGGGTTTCCAGGGGGCGTGCGTAGAGATAGCGAATCACGCTGCGTTCCATGGCAATGCCCACCAGGGCCGTAACCAGAAAGGCTACCGGAATGGCCGCCAGCAGATAGAAGTTGAACAGCTGGGGTGCGTAAACAGCGAACAGGTTCTGCACAATGAAGGTGGAATAGGCGCCTATCATCAGCAATTCCCCATGGGCCATATTGATAACCCGCATAAGGCCGAAAATGATGGCGAGCCCCATGGCGGCAAGCAGAAGGATGCTGCCCATGGACAGACCGAACACCAGGTCGCTGAAGAAGCCCGCGATGCGTTCGCGTGCTTCAATGGCCTCGATGGCCTGTTCCGCCGCCCGACGCACTTCGGTACTTTCTTCCTGATAATGGCCGTCGGCGTCCGTAGCCAGCAGCCGTTCCAGCTGGGATTTCATCCGCGAGGAGCGCACTTCGGCGATCACCTCCACGGCCGCCAGCCGGTCAGCTTCGCTGTCTGCATTCAACTGCAGCCGGGCAATGGCGATGTTGAGCAGGCGTTGGGCCTCGGCGTGGGTTTCCTGCGCAACGGCTTCCTGAAGCTGGGGCAGCATGGCCTCCTGGGGCCGGTCTGCCAGTTCTTCCGCAGCGGCCAGTCGTAGCTGCACATCGTCCGAGAAAATCTGTAGTTGAGCGATCACCGGGCGCAGGCTTCGACGCACGGCGTTGGTCATCCGTGGCTGAGTCAAATTCAGCCCGTCACGCTTTACGGAATCACCGGTAACGGGATCCCGCAGGCTTTCATCTAAGGCGTCTTCCACCAGAAGGCGCGCCTCGTCATTGAAAAAGAGTCGGCCATCCCGGAGCGCCTGAAGGACAGGGA
>SLIH01000334.1 GCA_007135745.1 Halomonas sp.
AACCCTTCTGGAAAGGGCGCTGGAGCAGCTACCGTCCGAGCATCTGGAGCTGATTTTCCGGCGCATGCTGCGGGACCTGCGCACGCACCGCAGCGGACTTCCGGACCTGATTCGATTCCGCCGGGAGCATCCGGGTTACGAAATGATCGAAGTAAAAGGGCCGGGGGATCGTCTACAGGACCACCAGCGCCGCTGGCTCGAATTTTTCACCGCCCACGGGATGCCCGTATCAGTCTGCCATGTCCGCTGGAGCGGGATTGACTGATGCGGGTCGCGGTCCGAACCCTGTGTGAATTCTCGGCCCGCAGCGGCGATCTCGACCATCGCTACACGCCTTCGCCCAGCGCCGAGGAGGGCATCGCCGGCCATTCCCGGGTTCAGGCCCGCCGGGGTGCGGACTACCAGAGTGAATACCCGGTGCGCGGTTGCTGCGCCGGGCTTGAGCTGACCGGTCGCATGGATGGGTATGATTCGAAGGCCGGGCGAGTCGAGGAAATCAAAACCCACCGGGGGGATCTATCCCGGCTGTCCGATGCCCAGCGTGTCCTTCACCGGGCCCAGCTGCGGGCCTATGGTGCCCTTCTGTGCGCGCAGGAAAATCTCGAAGAGATTGAGCTTGCCCTGATCTACTACGACACCGTGCGGGACCGAGAAACACCGGTTGTGGAGCAGGCCACAGGGGCGCAGCTATGGCAGGAACTCACGGCACTGAGTGAGCACTTCCTTACATGGTGGCGTAGAGAAGAGAGGCATCGAAACAGCCGTGATGGCGTATTGGCGCATCTTCGGTTTCCTTATCCAAGCTTCCGTTCGGGTCAGCGGGCGCTGGCCGAGACCCTGTATCGCAACAGCGTCCAGCATCGAATCCTGATGCTGCAGGCACCCACCGGCCTGGGAAAAACCCTGGGTACGCTCTACCCCGCCCTTATGGCCATGCCCCGGGCCGGTCAGGACCGCCTTTTCTATCTGACTGCCCGCAACACCACCCGACGAATGGCCCTGGAAAGTCTGCAAACCCTGGTGGAGCACCAGCCGGAAACGCCGCCGTTGCGGATACTGGAGCTGGTGGCCAAGGACCACGCCTGTGAGCATCCGGACAAGGCCTGTCATGGCGAATCCTGCCCCCTGGCCGCCGGTTTCTTTGACCGCCTGCCCGAGGCCCGGGCCGACGCGGCGGAGCATCCAAAGATACTGGATAAGACGGTTTTGGCGAAGATCGCCGCTGATCACAGCATTTGCCCCTATTTTCTGGGCCAGGAAATGGCACGCTGGAGCGATGTGGTGGTTGCCGACGTCAATCGCCTCTTTGACCAGTCCGCCCTGCTTCACGGGCTTATCCACCAGAATGACTGGAAGGCCAGCGTGCTGATCGACGAGGCACACAACCTCATCGACCGTGCCCGGGGCATGTACTCCGTGGCGCTCAGTCAGGCCCAGCTGCTGGAAGCACGGCGTCAGGCACCCTTTGCGCTGAAAGGCCCCATGGATCGGGTCGCCCGGGCCTGGCAATCGTTGGCGCGGGAGCAGCCCGAGCATAAGGAGCCGGTTTTTCTCGATACGATCCCCGAATCGTTGTTAGGTGCCCTGCTGGGGCTGATTTCCGCCATCACGGACCATTTGACCGACAATCCGCCGGATCTCCCGCTCCAGGAACTGCTGTTTGAAAGCCTCGCCTTTACCCGGCTGGCGGAGTCTTTTGGCGAACACTCCCTGTGCCAGTGGGAAAAACGGGGTCGGGGCAAGGCCGTGGTGCGTATCCAGAATCTGATCCCGGCGGATTTTCTTGCCCCGCGGTTTGCGGCGCTGGACAGTCTGACCCTCTTTTCCGCCACCCTCTCGCCCGGCATCTACCACCGCGATCTGCTCGGCCTGCCGGAATCCACCCAATGGCAGGCATTGCCCAGTCCCTTCAGCAGCGAACAGCTTCAGGTGCGCTTCGCGCCCCATATCAGCACCCGGAAGGTGGATCGGGCCACCTCGCTTGAGCCCATTGCCCGCATCATCGCCGATCAGTTTCGGACCAGACCCGGGAATTATCTGGCCTTCTTCAGCAGCTTTGCCTACATGAACGAGGTGCGAAAGACCCTTGCCGAGCAGGCCCCGGATATTCCCCGGATCCACCAGACACCGGGCATGTCCACCGCGCAGCGCCAGGCGTTTCTCGATGGCTTCACCGCGGAAAGCCAGCAGGTGGGCTTCGCCGTGCTGGGCGGCATCTTCAGCGAAGGCATTGATCTGCCTGGAGAGCGCCTGATCGGCGCCTTTATTGCCACCCTCGGCCTGCCCCCCTTTGATCCCTGGCACGAGGTGCTGAAAGAGCGGCTGCAGCAGCGTTTTTCTGCCGGTTATGAGTACACTTATCTGTATCCCGGGCTGCAGAAAGTGGCCCAGGCAGCCGGCCGGGTCATCCGCAGCGGCGAGGACCGGGGCCTTATCTGGCTTATTGATGACCGCTTTGCTGCACCCGGCATAAAGCGGCTGTTGCCGCAGTGGTGGTTTCAGGAATAAAGGAGGATTTGCGTGTATATAGGTCAGGCGGCCAAGGCGGCGGGCACCACGGTTAAAGCCATCCGCCACTATGAATCCCTGGGTTTGCTGGGCCCGGTTTCCCGCCAGGGGAGCTACCGGGTTTTCAGCCAACGGGATGTGGAACTGTTGCGGCTGATCAAACAGGCCCAGGCCCTGGGGTTTCGGCTTTCGGAGCTCACGGAGGCCATGAACTCCACCGACGTCGTGGCCAACTGGCGCACCGTCCGGCAGCTCATCGACAACAAACGGACCCGGCTGGCCCGGGAAATGGCAGCGCTGGAGACCCAGATGGCCCATCTGGACGCCTACGCCGAACGCATCGACCGGTGCCTGGAACAAGACCCGGATTGCGTGGGACCGCTGATCTGAAAGCGATGCTTGACTCTCCCCTTAAGGGGAGGCTTTAGCCTGCTGTGGACACTCACCAAAACGCAATCCACAGGAGGAAATCATGAATCAGAGCACCGCATGCTGCGCCAATGTCCGCCGTCGTCGCAATGGTGACGCCATCGATGCACGGGTCGATCAGAGCGAGATCGCGGCCCTGTACGATAAGCGGGCCGCGCTTTACGACGTCTGGGGCAATCTCACCGAATCCCGGGCCCGTGCACGGGCCATTGAACTGGCTCATATCCGCAATGGCCAGACCATCGCCGAAGTGGCGGTGGGCACAGGGCTGGCTTTTCGCGAGATCGTCAGCCGCAACCCGGATGGCCGTAATATCGGTATTGATCTTTCACCTGGAATGCTCCGGGAAGCGGAGAAAAAGCTGCAGGCCCTGCCACCGGGCGACCACCACCTGAAAGTGGGTTCGGCCTTTAACCTGGAGCTGGACGATGACTCCGTGGACACCCTGGTCAACAACTACATGTTCGACCTGATTCCCTTTGAGGATATGGATCGGGTCATCCGGGAGTTCCGGCGCGTACTGAGACCCGGGGGCAAGCTGGTTCTGGTCAATATGACCCGGGGTGAAACACGAGCCAGCCGCCTCTACGACACCATCTACCGCTTCTCACCCGCCGCCATGGGTGGCTGTCGCGGGGTCCGGATGGCGGAGAAACTGGAGCAACAGGGTTTTCAGGTGGGGTGCCGCGAGTATCATCAACAGATGCTGTTTCCCTCGGAAGTGGTCATTGCTGACCAAAAGCCTTTTTGAGCCGCTACTTTTCTGCTCAGACTGCGATTATGCGCCGGCAGCTCGATGAGTCCGAGAGTGGTCTCGAATTTATGGAGG
>SLIH01000372.1 GCA_007135745.1 Halomonas sp.
ATTCGGTCGCGCCCGGGAGTGACCAGTTCACTCCCGGGCGCTGCGTTTTCGCCGCTCAGGTCAGGCCCAGGTATCCGATTTACGACTGGGCTTCAGGAGTGGAAAAATCACGGCAATCAGAATGCCGGCGATGACCAGACCGCCTCCCAGAAGCATGAAATCGGAATCGCGACGGTCCTTCAGGCGTTGATTCTCGGTGGTCAGCAGCTCAACTTCCCGTTGAAGTTCCTGCTTTGTCTCACGCATCTCGGTGTTGCGTCGCTCCAGATTGATTGCATCATCCGAGATTGAGAGCACATGCTCAAGTTCCTCGCTCACCTCTGCAAGCTCCTGCTCCAGGGCCTGCCGGGTACTGTCGACCTGATCAAGCTCCTGGCGCGCCTCGCTGAGCTCCGATTCCCGGTTGGCCAGCTGCTGACGAACCTGTTCCAGTTCCGCATTGGCCTGTGCGAGTCGGTCCGCCGCGATGGGCTGGGTACTCAGGTAGCGGGTCAGGATCCAGCCTTCACGTTCATCGGTACCAAAACGGATTCGTGAATAGCCGGTGTCCTGATTGTGTTCGAGGACCTGGACGGGCGTACCACTGCGAAGACCCTGATGGATTATGCGGTATTGATTGCCCTGCCCGGCGCGCACGGGCGCGAACATGGTGTCATCGATAAACATCTGTTGTTCGCCGGCGGGTACGCCGGGACTCTGTGCCAGAGCTGTCAGGGGCATCAGGCACAGGCAAAGGATCAATACCGGAGTACGGAGGAGTACGGTTTGCACAGTTCGTTTCCTGTCTTCTGGTTAGGTGTTTGTCAAAGTATGCAAAAAACGGATTCTGACACAGGCCATAACGAATGCCTACTGGCGTCAGGGAAGAACCGGCTTGTATGGGCGAACGTCAACGGATTCGTAGACACCCGCGCTCACATAGGGGTCCGTTTCCGCCCACTCCTGCGCCTTTTCCAATGAAGCAAACTCTGCGATCACCAGGCTCCCGGTAAATCCAGCGTCTCCGGGGTCATTGGTATCGAGCGCGGGGAAAGGCCCTGCAACCAGCAACCGCCCCTCATCCCGGAGCTTTTCCAGGCGTGCCAGGTGATCAGGGCGAGCTTTCTTGCGCAGGGGAAGGCTGTTCGTAACATCCTTGCTGATGATGGCGTAATACATTGCTGACTCCTGTATGGATGGCGAGTCCTTTCTGTTTCAAGTATTGTGCGCCTCATGCGGCGATCAGGTGCAGCATGATAGCGCTCAGAGCCGCAGGATGAAACGTTGGCAAGAGTTGAGCCCAGCAAATGCAGATTAAGGATTCGCAACCTGTTTCCCGGGTTGACTTTCATTGTCACAGTACAGCGTCCGATGGGTTGCTTACCCCCTCGGAACTGGTTGCCCGGGCGGAGGGTGAGGGCGTCACCGCGTTGGCGTTGACAGACCACGACACTATGGCTGGACTTGCCGAGGCCCGTGAGGCTGCGTCCGGGCATGGGCTGGTGTTCATCAACGGTATAGAGCTGTCGTGTCTTTGGCGTAATCGCACCATCCATGTGGTTGGGTTGGATTTTGATGCCAGTCACCCCGGTATGATCGAAGCCATTAACTCCCAGGAGCAGGTCCGTCATGAACGGGCGCGCACCATTGATGAAAAGCTTTCCCGGGCGGGGCTTCCTCCGCTGCTTGACGACGCCAGGGCGCTCGCCAAAGGTGTTCCCGGCCGCCCTCATTTTGCCCGCGCCATGCTGGATCGTGGATTGGTCTCTGGAATCGATATGGCCTTTCGACGTTACCTTGGCGATGGCCGAAAGGGTGACGTCAAGGCCTGCTGGCCTGCGCTGGAGACGGTGACCGGTTGGATTACTGCAGCCGGTGGTGTCGCGGTTCTGGCTCATCCGCGCAAATACCGGCTCACCAATGTCAAACTGAGAAGCCTGATTGAGGACTTTCGTACCGCTGGCGGGAAAGGAATGGAAGTCGTGAGCGCCGGACAGTCTCCCGCGGATACCCGTTATCTAGGTGAGCTGGCCCTTCGCTTCGATTGCTGTGCCTCAATAGGCAGCGATTTTCACCTGCCTGGACAACCCTGGTGTGAGTTGGGCCGGCTGCCTCCGCTTTCCGGTGACCTGACGCCAGTCTGGCAACGCTTTCGCACGGTTACCCGGCAGCAGCTTGGGTTGTAGCGCTCAGGGCGCATGAAAGTGAAGGTAAAGGTCCGTCAGTGCATCCGGTATCTGCTCCGCATACTGACGCCGGCGGCGCTCATCCTTGCGTGCCTGCTGGAAAGCCTCATCGTCAAAGAGGTTGGAGAGTGCCATAACGGGCGCCAGCAGGGCGGCCACTTCTTCAGCTGCGGTCTCAAGCCAGCGCTCTTCATGGAGTAGGAAGGCGTCGACAAAGCCGGCGCACCAGTTTTCAAGGGCATCATCCGGGTTGCCTTCATCTTCCGGTTCCGGCAGCTCCACGTCATGCCCCTGTTCCAGAGCCTGACGCAGCAGGCGTTCCAGGCGACCTGTCACCTCTGAAAACGTCTCTGGCGCCGAATCAATCTCTTCAGGTTCCTGGCCCGTGGCAATGGCGAACAACTCTGATCCGTCGAGCGAGTCAGGCCCCACCGCGGAGGCGCACACCGCGCCGTGTACACCAAAAAAATCCAGGCCGGTCTCATCCCAGCGGGGATCAAAGAGGACCGATTCCAGTGTTTTGATCTCAGTATCAGAAAGCATGGGACGCTCCAGGCGGGAGCAGGGGCCGGCAGGCCGGCCCCTGAACTGCTTCAGTGTGACGGTTCATTCTGGGATGCCTGCTGTTCCTGCCAGGCTTGCTGTCTGCGCCGGATTTCGCGCGGGTCGTTGTAGGCCCGCCCCTTGATGGGATCCAGGTGAACCTCATTGGGGCCGAGTTTCTCCGGTGCCTTGGCCGCAACGTCCGACTTCTGGTCGCCCGCCTCAGCTTTCCCACCGTCCGCTGACTCCTTTTCAGCCTTGCTGTCAGCTGTCGCAGTAGCCCTCGCCGGCTGCTTGTCTTCGGCAACCGCATCGGTCTTGGTCTCTGGCCTGGCTGCACTGCCTTTGTCAGTCTGCTCGGTCGGCTGCTCTGCTTCCGCTTCCTTGCCCGGCCGGGGGGCTTTTTTCTCAGGCTTCCGGTTGCTTTGCTCGCGCTTGGGGCTGGCCGCTTCGGCGGAGTTGTTGTCTGCCTTTGGCTGTTTCTGGTCCGCTGCAGGTGCGGCACCCTTGTCTTCGGATGCAGCCACAGGCTCCGCCTTTTTCTGTGCGTCATCTGCCGCGGCCTTTGGTGCGGGCGTTTCCCTGGCAACCTCTGTCTCCGCGGATGATTTCTCCGCTGATGGTTGTTCCTTTGAGTCGCCGGTTTCCGAGGAAGCTTGGGTTACGCTCTCATCATCGACTTTCTTTGCGCGAGCAGGTTTCTCAGGCTGGGTCGTTTTCCCCTCGTCCGTGACGGGCTGCGAGGATTGTTTTTCCGGCTCGACTGCTGCCGCCTCGCTCGCCTTCTGCCCCTGGCCTTTCTGGCCCTGCGGCTTTTCGTTCTTCAACTGTTTGCTATCCGTGGCTGCTGTACGATCCTCAGATTCCGGTTTTGCTGCCTCGGAGGCCGCCGGTGTGGGCTCAGCCGGTGTGGCTGGCTTTTCCGACTTCGGCTGTGCGGCCTTACCCTTGCTTTCGCTGCCATCGGCTGGTGAACCGTCCCGGTTTCTGGGCCGGCGAGGGCGCTGGAATTGTTCGTTGGGCTGATAGTCTCCGCCCTTGCCCTGATCGGAGGAGCGGCCTGAACCAGACGCATCCCGATTGTCGTCGCCACCCTTGCGGCCCTGCTGGCCTGATTTGCGGCGATTGCCGCCTTTTCCGCCATCCTTGCCCTTGTTCTGCTCCTGAGCGGTGTCCTGCTTTTTCTCAGGCGCCTTGTCCTGTTTCTGCTCGGACTTCTGATCAGGCTTGCGATCCGGTTTGCGGTTGTCGCGGCTGTCGTCGCGACTCTTAGCCTGGGATTGGCCCTTGCGGCCGTCGGATGAACCACCACGGCCTTTCTGTTGGCCTCTGCCACCTCTGCGTCCGTCTCCGCCACGGTTCCGGTCTCTGTCGGAGCTTTGTTTCTGGTCCGGACGGCGTTGTTCCTGCTGACGGCCAGAGGGACTGTCGCGACGTTCACCCTGTTGGCCGGATTTCGCTTCCCGGCTCTCGTACTTCTTCACGGGCGGTGTCTCGTCGTCTTCCGGAGCAAAAATATCCCGCAGTTTGCGCGACATTCGCTCCCATAGGCCGAGTGTTTCCTCAGCAGGCTCCTGTTTCGCGGTTGTACTTGCAGCGGCAGGACGCTGTGCGGAAGGTGTGATGGCTTTAACCGCAGCCTCCTCACGTTCCGTTTCGCGGTTCATGAAGGCGTGGGCTTCGTCAGGCTGCTCCTCATCCGCGCGCGCTGCAATCTCGAAGCTGGATATACTTTCCTGTACGCCTTCGTCATCGCTGCGCAGGCGCTGAACTTCGAAGTGGGGCGTTTCCAGCGAAACCGATGGAATTACCATCACGCGGACTTTTTCCCGCTCCTCAATGGCATTGATTTCATTGCGCTTTTCATTGAGAAGAAAGGCGGCCACAGTGACCGGGACCAGTGCCCGTACCTCGGCGGTCTTGTCCTTGGAGGCCTCCTCGTAGACGAGGCGCATGATGCTCAGTGCCAGTGACTCGATACTTCTGATGGAGCCCTGACCGTTACAGCGCGGGCATACCTCGCTGCGTGTTTCTCCCAGGGAGGGGCGCAGACGCTGGCGAGACATCTCCAGCAGCCCGAAGCGGGAGATCTTGCCCAGTTGCACCCGGGCGCGATCCAGCTCCAGGGCCTGTCGCATCCGTTGCTCCACCTCGCGCTGGTGGCGATTGGGTGACATGTCGATGAAATCAATGACGATCAGTCCGCCAATATCCCGCAGACGAAGCTGACGGGCGATTTCGTCCGCCGCTTCCAGGTTGGTCTGCAGCGCCGTTTCTTCGATGTCTCCGCCTTTGGTTGCCCTTGAGGAGTTGATGTCGATCGACACCAAAGCCTCGGTGGGGTCAATGACGATGGAGCCCCCGGAAGGCAGGGAGACTTCGCGCTGGAAGGCCGTTTCGATCTGAGCCTCCACCTGATAGCGGCTCAGCAGCGGGATATCATCGGTATACAGCTTGATGCGGTTTTCGAACGAGGGCATCACGGCGCGCACGAAATTGAGTACATCCTCGTACACCACCTTGGAATCGATCATTACCTCGCTGATTTCCTGGCGCAGGTAATCGCGCACCGCGCGGATGATGACATTGCTTTCCTGGTAGATGAGGAAAGGTGCTTCACGCGACTCCGCCGCCTTGGTGATGGCGTCCCAGAACTGGAGGAGGTAATCCAGGTCCCACTGCAGTTCTTCGCTTTCGCGTCCAATGCCGGCCGTCCTCACAATGACGCCCATTCCCTTGGGAACTTTGAGTCCTGACATGGCCTCTTTGAGGTGGGTTCGTTCATCCCCCTGAATGCGTCGGGAAATACCGCCTGCTCTGGGGTTGTTTGGCATCAGAACAAGATAGCGTCCCGCGAGGGTAATAAAGGTGGTCAGCGCTGCCCCTTTGTTGCCGCGCTCTTCCTTGTCCACCTGCACGATGATTTCCTGACCTTCGTTCAGGACATCCCGTATGTTGATCTTGCCTTCAATTTCAGAAGGGGATTTGCGGAAGTAATCCCGCGCCACTTCTTTCAGTGGCAGGAAGCCGTGACGCTCCGAGCCGTAATCGACAAAGGCGGCCTCAAGGCTTGGTTCGATGCGGGTGATGCGTCCCTTGTAGATATTGGATTTTTTCTGTTCCCGGGTGCTGGATTCGATGTCCAGATCAATCAGTTTCTGACCGTCTACCAGCGCGACACGCAACTCTTCCTCGTGAGTTGCATTAATAAGCATTCTTTTCATGGAGGCAGTGACTTCCATCGTTGGGCGACGGAAACCGGGCGGGGAGCGCGCAATGGAATGATACTGTCCTCCAGGAAAATGTCGGAGGAACGCACGGAAAAAGGCAATCGACAACTGTACGCCACGCTGGAATTTCAGCGTGGTCTGGTTATCTGATACTGGGGCTCCGTGGCCCCTCGCTGCCTTTGATCCATCCTGCGTATCATTCGCTGTTCATGGATTCATGCCTACGACAGGTCTTACGTCATATTGTTCAGCGGACGGCCCGTGCTGGCATGAGTCAATAAATCTGTTGCGGTATTCCCGCCCTGCGTTTCCGCGCGGATTTACCACGTCTGTCCCGGATCCTCGTGGGTTGTCCGGAACAGACACCTGTAATACCGTTCTCTTCGCCGCAATATTTTGGTCTGCGGCAGAGCTCCGTTACCGACCGGGCATGCCCGAATAGTCGGTTTCAGTGCTGAAACGGAATGCTTTCAGCGACTCGTGTGCTGTTGTTTTCCTGATCCCCGTCCCTGGTGCCGTTCAAAATCCGGACGTTAACCGTTATAATCTCAGGGCCTTGTCAGGGCACGGTCTGGCCGGGATCATTCGCCGGTACGTAGTTAAGGCGAATGGTGCGCCTGTACTATCAAGGTCTCGCAACGACGGGTCGGGACCTGGAAAACAACTGGCAATATAGCAGTAAACGACTACCCTCATCAACGCCTTAGGGGAGCGCTGAACAATTAAGTGCTTCCCTGGCGTGCCGCTTTCTTGCTTGTTTGGAGGTTTCTTCGCTGATGTCCGCTGGTGACGCCGGGCCGCGTAACGGGAGGCAGCCCAAGACGACTGGTCCCGGAGTCCAGCATGTGACGGTTGATCCGGAGTGGGCTGGGCAGCGTCTGGATAATTTCCTCATGGCCCGGCTGCGGGACGTTCCGAAAAGTGTCGTCTATCGGGTCATTCGCAAAGGCGAGGTGCGAGTCAACCGCTCCCGTGCCCGCCCCAATTACCGCGTTGCCGGTGGTGATGTGATTCGGATTCCTCCGGTGCGAAGCGCACGTTCCGAAGCACCCGAAAAGCCGCTGCCCGGTAAGCGGGTTCAGCAGCTGATCAATCGGGCGGTCCTTGAGGAGACGGCGACCTACCTTCTGGTCAATAAACCCGCGGGCATGGCGTCCCATGGCGGCAGCGGCGTTGATTTTGGCCTGATTGAGGTGTTGCGTGCCGCGCGGCCGCAGGACCGTTACCTGGAACTGGTGCACCGGCTCGATCGTGACACGTCGGGCATCATGCTGGTTGCGCGGCGTCGCAGTGCGCTGCGCGATCTGCAGGATCAGATGCGGCACAGGACCATTGGTAAACGTTACCGCGCACTGGTGGCTGGAGACTGGCCCGATGGGCTGAATGATGTGTCGGTGCCTTTGCTGCGCGTGGAAAGCCCCAGTGGCGAGCGTCTGGTGCGGCCGGATACCGAGCAGGGCAAATCAGCAAGGACCCGTTTCCGGGTTCTCGAGCGCTTCTCTGGCTACACGCTTGTCGAAGCGGAACCGCTGACGGGACGGACCCACCAGATAAGGGTTCATACTGCCTGCCAGGGGCATCCGATTGCGGGTGACGCCAAATATATGGATGACGCGGCACGATCCGCATTTGCCCGTATAGGCGGCGATCGCCTGATGTTGCATGCTCATGCGTTGGGGTTTGCCGAGCCGGGTTCGGATTCTTTCCAACCGCAGTGGCATGAGGCCCCCGCCGAGCCCGTGTTTCAGAGAATGCTGAACCGTTTGCGAGAGCGCGAGAACAAATGAAGTACCGAAAGGTTATATTTGACTGGGACGGGACCCTTGTGGATTCCGTTGACCACATTGCCAGTAGCCTCCAGCAGGCAGCACGCGAGCTGGAGTTCCCCGAACGAAGCCACGAAGAGCTGCGCCATATTGTCGGCCTTGGTATGGAGGAGGCGCTCAACCGACTCTATCCGGGCATCACCCGTGATGACATGCTGCGCCTGCGAAAAACCTATGCCGGGCATTTCTTCAGTCGGGAAACGACCCCCGAGCACCTGTTCCCGGGGGTTCCCGAACTTCTTACGGATCTGACCAGCCGGGGGCGTCAGTTGGCCGTGGCTACAGGAAAGAGCCGTCCGGGTTTTGATCGAGGGCTGCAATCCAGTGGGTTGGCGCCATTCTTCCGTCTCACACGCTGTGCGGATGAAACCGCTTCCAAGCCGGATCCCAGGATGTTGCTGGAGATCCTGGAGGCAGCCGGTCTGCACCCCGGAGATGCCATTATGGTCGGTGATACCATTTACGATCTGGAGATGGCCCAGCGGATCGGGATGCCGGCGGTTGGCGTTACATGGGGGGTGCATTCTGAGGATCAGCTCAAAAAGCATTCCCCGGTTGCCGTTGTGCATCGCATGGATGATTTGCATGATATTGTGGGTGGCTGACCGGGCCCGCAGCGGGTCTCCTGATTGAACTCAGAGGATAATTAGATGTCGGATTGGGATTCAAAACAGGCGGACTGGGGGAAAACCGCCCCGGTAGAGTCCGCAAAGCAGCAGAGTCAGGACGCAGACAAGGCGTCGGTTGATGAAAGCTCCAAGGAGTGGCGCCTCATTGAGAAGACCCTGCTGTCCATGCAGACGGAGCAGCGCCGTACCCGGCGCTGGGGCATCTTTTTCAAATCGCTGGTTTTCATCTACCTGTTCTCGCTGCTATTTCTTTTCCGCACCCCGATGGATTCCGGTACGGTTCCTTCACCGGGTAAGGCCCACACGGCACTGGTGGATTTGCGTGGTCCCATCGCGGAAGATCAGGATGCCAGCGCTGATAATCTGGCCAAGGCGCTTCGTCGTGCTTTTGAGGCCGAGCGTTCCAAAGGCGTCATTCTGAGGATCAACAGCCCTGGCGGCAGCCCGGTTCAGGCGGATTATGTCTACAGTGAGATCAAGCGTCTGCGGGAAGAGCACCCGGAGAAAAAGCTCTATGCCGTTATTTCGGATCTTGGCGCATCGGGTGCCTATTACATCGCGGCTGCCGCGGATGAGATCTTCGTCAATGAATCCAGCCTTGTAGGTTCCATTGGCGTGATGGGCGGCGGATTTGGCTTTACCGGGGCCATGGAGAAGCTCGGCATCGAGCGTCGACTTTATACTGCCGGGGAGAACAAGGGCTTCCTTGATCCGTTCTCACCGGAAGATGAAGACCAGGTCGCATTCTGGGAGCAAGCGCTTGAAACCACCCATGAGACCTTTATCCAGCGGGTGCGGGATGGTCGCGGTGATCGCCTGGCTGAAGACGAGGAACTGTTCAGCGGTCTGGTCTGGACCGGATCCCAGGCGATCAACCTTGGGCTGGTGGACAATTTTGGCAGCGCGGGTCATGTAGCGCGGGAAGTGATTGGTGAAGAGGAAATCGTGGACTACAGCCACCTGCCATCACCTTTCCAGAGACTGTTGCGCCAGTTGGGTACGTCCCTGGGGCAAGGCGTAGGCAGGGCGCTGATAGACGCCGGTCAGCGAATGTATTGATTGGCCTGGAGGCTCCTCAGACCCGCTGACCATTCAGCAGGGGATTGATGCCGCGGTCGCGCAACAGATCGCAGAGCGCGATCAGCGGCAGGCCGATCAGCGTATTCGGGTCGCGTCCTTCCAGAGCCTGGAACAGCGCGATGCCCGGGCCTTCCATGCGGAAGCTGCCGGCGCAGTCGAAGGGTTTCTCCTGGTCGACATAGTGCTCTATCTCGTTTGCTGTCAGGCGGCGAAATACCACGTCAAATGGCGCCATCTGAACGGACAGTTCCCCTGTTGTGGAATCCAGCAGCGCCAGGCCCGTGAAGAATCGAACCCTTCGTCCGCTGGAGGCAGAGAGTTGGGCGATGGCGTTGGTTCGGCTCAGAGGCTTGGTAAGGATTGTCCCATCCAGGGCGGCCACCTGATCTGAACCAATGATCAGCTTGCCGGGAAATTCCGTCTGTAAAGCCCTGGCTTTCTCGCCCGCCAGCCTCTTCACCAGCTCTTCGGGTGTTTCCCCGGCGCGGGCTGCTTCATCGATTTCTGGAGCTGCCCAGTCGAAATCCAACCCGAGGCGCTGCAGAAGCTCTCTGCGGTAGGGGGAAGAGGAAGCGAGTAACAGTTTGGGTTCGGCAGTATTTGTGCTGTCAGGCATGAGCTGTTATTCCTCGGAAAAGGGACGCTGTATGATGCAAAGCCATTCAGTATCCTGCAAACTTTGACATTAGAGCCCCGCAGCCATAAAATCCCGCGCTTATGCCAAATGCTGACTTGCCGGTTTCGGTCGATTCGCTCAAACCATTTGAGCAGGGATCACAGCGCAAAGGAGAAATCCTGATTGCGCGTTTCTCCAGGCTGGCGCCCATGCTCATGGACACCAGCGGGGAGGTCGGGTTTGAGCTGAGTTTTACCTTTGACAGCGACAAACGACGCGTGATCAGGGGGCACCTTGAGGCGCTTGTTCAGGTTCAGTGCCAGCGCTGTCTTGAGAAGATGGAGCTGACCCTGAGTTCCGGGTTTGCGCTCGGAGTGGTGGACAGCGACGAGATGGCCGGGCAGCTTCCGGCGGAACTTGAGCCACTTGTTGCGGTAGGGCGCGAGATTGACCTGCACGTCATGTTGGAGGATGAGCTCATCATGGCGCTGCCGCCGTTTCCGCTGCATGACGAAGGGGAATGCCCGGCTGCCGCAACGCTCTCGCAGATCAATGCCGATGCGGATCAGCATGTGACGGCCGCGGACGGTGAACGTAAAAACCCGTTCAGTGTTCTGGCAGAGCTCACCGGGAAGGGCTCCGGTAAAAGTGATAACTGAACTGGTCTGCCGTATTCATTGGCAGCAGTGACATTGAAACGAATTGACGAAATCCAGCAACGAGTCCAGGAGTAACCACAATGGCCGTTCAAAAGAGTAAAAAGACCCGTTCCCGGCGCGGAATGCGTCGTTCCCACGACGCCCTGCAGAAGCCGGCAACATCCATGGATCCGACCACAGGTGAGGTGCATCGTCGTCATCACATCTCGCCTGACGGTTTCTACCGTGGCAAGAAGGTAATCGAAACCCTCGGAGACTGATTCTCCGTGGTGGGCCGGATCACAATAGCCATGGACGCCATGAGCGGCGATGGTGGCTGTGAGCCGGCCGTAGATGCCGCGCGCGCTGCAGTCGCGCGAAACAAGGCCTTAAGTATCATCCTGGTGGGGAACCGGTCGATACTTGAGGCCTTTCTTGGTTCGGGGCACCCGCGAATTGAGATCGAGGAAGCGACTCAGGTGGTCACAATGGATGAGCGGCCCTCGTCGGCCCTGCGTCATAAACGCTCCTCATCCATGGCTGTGGCCATATCGCTGGTGCGCGACGGTCGTGCTCACGCCTGTGTCAGTGCGGGCAATACCGGGGCCCTGATGGCCTTCGGGCTGTCACAGCTTCACACCCACCCGGGGATTGAACGCCCCGCGATCATCAAGCGTATTCCATCGCTGCGAAGCGCCTGCTATGTACTGGATCTCGGTGCCAATGTCGATGCCTCGGCCGAGCACCTGTTCCAGTTCGCCGTTATGGGCACCCTCATGGCCCAGGCCATTGACCAGCGCCAACGCCCCCGGGTGGCACTTCTCAACGTGGGGAAAGAAAGCGTTAAGGGAACCGAGCAGGTTCGTCTTGCCTCGCATATGCTTGCGGGCACAGACGCCATCAATTACGTGGGATACATTGAAGGCAACGAGATATTTGAGGGCGCGGCGGACGTTGTGGTCTGCGACGGATTTGTCGGCAATGTAGCGCTCAAAACCGGGGAAGGCGTGGCCAAGCTGCTGATCGATCTGATTCGAAAAAGCTTTCGCGGCAGTTGGTACGGTCGTTTCATCGGCCTTCTGGCTGCGCCTCTTGTGCGCCCCCTGTTGCGCCAGATGGATCCCGCCCGCCGTAACGGGGCGAGCCTCATCGGGCTTCAGGGCGTGGTCGTCAAAAGCCACGGCAACGCCGATGCCACGGCCTTTGAGGCGGCTGTTGAGCAGGCAACCGCGGAGGTTGAACAACGGATCCCCGAGCGGATTGGCGAAGAGCTGGACAAAGTGGATTTCTGAACGAAACAGGAGAATCACCCCTCATGCGTATAGGCTTCGTGTTCCCCGGTCAGGGCTCCCAGGAAATCGGCATGCTGGCGGATACCGCTCAGCGATGGCCGGTGGTCAAACAGACGTTTCAGGAAGCCTCCGAGGTGCTTGGCTATGATCTCTGGAAACTCAGTCAGGAAGGCCCAGCCGAAGAGCTGAACCGGACAACGGTTACCCAACCCGCGCTGCTGACTGCCAGTGTTGCCCTGTGGCGTTGCTGGGAGCAGGAGGGTGGCGCCCGACCCGAGTGCCTTGCGGGCCACAGCCTGGGCGAATACAGTGCGCTCGTCGTGGCGCAGAGCCTTACCTTCGTCGATGCCGTGGGTCTTGTGCAGACGCGGGCGCAGGCAATGCAGTCGGCGGTGCCCGAGGGCGAAGGGTTGATGGCGGCCATAATTGGCCTTGAAGATGCGGCGGTTGCCGAAATCTGTCGTGAACAGGCCGGACATGAAGTGGTGGAGGCGGTTAATTTCAATTCGCCGGGTCAGGTCGTTATTGCCGGGAATCGCAGCGCCGTGGAGCGCACAATTGAAGCCTGTCGTGATGCCGGCGCCCGCCGGGCCATGGCATTGGATGTGAGTGTGCCATCCCACTGTTCACTTATGCAGCCAGCGGCACAGAAACTGGAAGCGGCTCTGGCCGAGGCATCCGTGCAGTCAGCGTCCATACCGGTGATACAGAATGCGACAGCGGAAGCCACGACTGACGCAACTCGAATCAGGGAAAACCTGGCACAGCAGCTGGTTTCGCCGGTACGCTGGACCGAATCGGTTCGAGACGCCATGGCACCCCGGATTGATGCGTTGGTCGAATGTGGCCCGGGCAAGGTGCTTACCGGCCTGGTGAAGCGCATCGACAGGCAGCTGCCCTGTTTCCCCACGGCTACGCCGGAATTGGTGGACAGGGCTCTGTCTGAAACACAGCAATAAAAACAGGGATAGAGGAGTGCAGTCATGGCGGAACAACGGATTGCTCTGGTCACCGGCGCCAGCCGGGGCATAGGGCGGGCAATTCTTGAGGCTCTGGCACGTCAGGATCTCACGGTAATTGGAACATCCACCACCGAAGCGGGTGCATCAGGCATTTCCCATTTTCTTGGCGAGAACGGATTTCGTGGTGATGGCGTTGTGATGGATGTTGGCAGCCAGGAGAGCGTGACCAAGGGCGTCAAGGAAGTTACCCAGGCCTATGGACCGCCGGCGATTCTGGTCAATAACGCCGGAGTTACCCGTGACGGGCTGCTTATGCGGATGAAGGCCCAGGATTGGGACGACGTGATCAACACCAATCTGAATGCGGCCTATCGTACCAGTCAGGCTGTGCTCAGGGGCATGAGCAAGGCGCGGTGGGGTCGCATCATCAATGTCAGTTCGGTGGTGGCCCGCCTGGGAAACGCCGGCCAGATCAACTATGCGGCGAGCAAGGCGGGGCTGGAAGGCATGACCCGCAGCCTGGCAAAGGAAATCGCGGGAAGGGGGGTCACCGCCAACGCCGTGGCGCCGGGATTCATCGATACCGATATGACCCGCTCACTTGACGAAAGCCAGCGTGATGCCATGCTGTCTGCGGTCCCCCTGGGACGTTTCGGCGATCCCGAGGAGGTGGCTGAGCTGGTTGCTTTTCTGGCTTCCGAACGGGCGGGTTACATTACTGGCGAGACCATTCATGTCAATGGCGGCATGTATATGGGGTAGCCCCGGCAGCGTGCTTGTCTGTCGGTGGGGTTTAATCTAAACTGGCCGCCAATCAAGCCTTGGTGACGCACAAAGCGAGGACAAGAGGACACTATGAGTACTGTTGAAGAGCGCGTTAAGAAGATCGTCTGCGAACAGCTTGGGGTCAAGGAATCCGAGGTTCAGAGTTCTTCCTCTTTTGTCGAGGACTTGGGGGCTGATTCCCTGGACACTGTTGAACTGGTCATGGCTCTGGAAGAAGAATTCGAAACC
>SLIH01000115.1 GCA_007135745.1 Halomonas sp.
CAAATCAACTCCCGTAATTCGTCTATCATTTGTTTCTGTCTCTAATGACAGAATAACTGCCATTTGAGCCAATGCCCAATCCCGGTGCACAGGATACAAATCATAAGCACTGACAAACACCCCGACTTTCCGTGCCGTAAATCTGGTACGTCGGGAGCACTTTCGAAACAGAAAAACGAGGTCTGCATGCCAAAAGACAATCATCACCTGGCCGCCCCCCTTCCTGACGAGCTGTTTACAGAAGCCTACGACGTTATTCACGACATTCGTGACAACGGGGCAGACAAAAAGCGCCGCGAAAGACTCCATGGGCTGATCATGAAGCTCACCGAAACCGGGGTTGATTTCTTTTTTATGGAACCACTGCGGCGGATGGGCGCTGGCCCGATGATGCGGAAAATGGCTTCCATGGGGATCAGCAGCATGGTCAAGGGGACCAAGATGGTGATCAACAATGTGCTGAAAAAAGCGGACGCAGAACACATTGAGGGCATACTGGTGTTCATTGAGGAAATCCTGTTCGAACCAGAGCCCGAGAGCTAGTCTCCCCTCTCCGAGGCTTTCTGATCAATATGTGCGGGGGACGCGCGGCAATACGCCGGTCAGCAATTCGTAACTGATGGTTTCGCAGAGTTCGGCCACCTCATCAACGGAAACCGTTTCCCCCCACAACTCAACCTCAGCGCCCGGCCGCGCCCTTGGACAGGGGCTGAGATCAACCGCCAGCATATCCATGGACACACGCCCGATCAGCGGGCAGCGGACTCCGTTGACCGCGACGGGCGTACCATTGGGAGCATGACGCGGGTAGCCATCACCATAACCGATTTCCACGATCCCCATACGTGTCGCCTGGGGCGCGGTCCAGGTGCCGCCATAGCCCACGGATTCACCGGCCACGATATCGCGCACGGCAATGACCGTTGATTCCAGCTTCATTACAGGCCGCAGGCCGAGATCCGGCCCCCGCCTGCCCAGAAGCGGAGTGCCTCCATACAACATGATCCCGGGGCGCGTGAGATCGAAATGATGGGAGGCCTCATGAAAGTGAGCGGCCGAATTGGCCGCGCTGGTGATCAGCCCGGGATGCGCTGCGACAATTTCCCGCAGCCTCGCAGCCTGGATCCCGGTCGTGGGATCATCCAGGTCATCCGCGCAGGCATAATGCGTCATCAGACCACAGAGGCGCAGGCCCGACAGCCGCTGAATTCGACTGATAAAAGCGTCCACCTCATCGGGGCCGACACCGAGTCGGTTCATTCCGGTGTTGCACTTGAGCCAGACCGGCAATGCATTCGCGGCGGAAAAACGGTCTGCCCCCCTGAACTGATGCTCGGAATGGATGACGGGCTCAAACCCCTGGGAGAAGCACACCGACCAATCCCCTGGTTCATGCACACCTTCCAGCAGCACAACGGGCGCATCGATGCCACAGGCGCGGATTCTCTCGGCCTCATCCAGTGTGGCCACAGCGAGGGTTTCACTGAGGGGGGCAAGCGTGGTCGCCACCTGCTCCAGCCCATGGCCATAGCCATCGGCTTTGACCACCGCCATGGATCGCGCCTCCGGGGCAAGTTGACGGGCACGACGGAAATTGGCCCGCAGAGCAGCGAGGTCAATGCGGGCGCGCGTGCGGCGCGGCATTAATACTCATCTCCATAGTCACCGAATGCCAGATCCTCGAACTTGGTATACTGCCCCAGGAAAGCCAGTCGTACGGTACCGATGGGACCATTACGCTGCTTGCCGATGATGATCTCGGCAATGCCCTTGTCGGCGCTGTCCTCGTTATATACCTCATCACGATAGATAAAGGCGATAACATCGGCGTCCTGCTCAATGGCCCCGGACTCACGAAGATCCGAATTGACCGGGCGTTTGTTGGGCCGCTGCTCCAGGCTCCGGTTCAGCTGGGAAAGCGCGATCACTGGGCATTCAAGCTCTTTAGCCAGGCCCTTGAGCGCGCGCGAGATCTCCGAAATCTCCGCGGTTCTGCCTTCCGTATTGCCCGGTGCACGCATCAACTGAAGGTAATCCACCATGACCAGCCCCAGATTATCCTTGGTTTCGCGCGCCACACGGCGGGCCCGGGAACGCATTTCCGTGGGGCTGAGCGCCGGGGTATCGTCGATAAAAAGAGGTTTGTCCTTCAGAAGCTGAACGGCGGAGGTCAGCCTTGGCCAGTCATCCTCCTCAAGGTTGCCACTACGAATCCGTGTCTGGTCGATGCGACCTATGGAAGACAGCATCCGCATGACAATGGAATCGGCTGGCATTTCCATACTGAAAACCAGCACCGCCTTTTCCGTCGCCATGAGCGCGTTCTCAACCAGGTTCATGGCGAAGGCGGTTTTACCCATGGAAGGCCGACCGGCGACAATCACGAGGTCGGACGGCTGCCAGCCCGACGTCATATCGTCCAGGTCTTTGAAACCGGATGTGAGACCAGTCAGCGCCCCATCAGATTCGAAGAGTTGATCGATCCGGGCGATGGTGTCATTAAGCACCGGCTTGATGGGGCGGGGTCCGCCACTGTTTTCCTTCGCCTTGTCCTCGGCAATACGGAAAACCTGGCGTTCAGCTTCATCCAAAAGTTCCGCGCTGGAGCGTCCCTGAGGGTTGAACGCTGAATCGGCAATACTTCCGGATACACGGACCAGCTCCCGCAGGGTGGCCCGTTCGCGGACAATCTCCGCATAGGAGCGGATATTGGCCGCACCCGGAGTCTGTTCGGCCAGCTGGCCAAGATAGGCCAGCCCTCCACAGGCGTCCAGGTCACCGATCTTTTCCAGCCACTCCCCGAGAGTGACAACATCGAGCGGTTGGTCGTCTCCAACCAGCCGCTCGATGGCACTGAAAATCAGGCGATGTTCAGTGCGGTAAAAGTCGTTGGCCGTGACCACCTCAGCGACCCGTTCCCAGGCCGCATCATCCAGCATAAGCCCGCCCAGAACAGCCTGCTCCGCTTCCAGCGAGTGCGGCGGAACCTTGACTCGACCGATATCCTGGTCGGGCTGGACGAAGTCAACCATGGGCCGGTCTCTCCGTTTGAGGTGACGGTTGCCGGGGTTCAGGCCTTGACGACGCTTACGTTGACGTTGACCGCTACATCGGAATGCAGCTGCAGGCCAATTTCATATTCGCCAACCACCCGAAGCGGGCCTTCCGGAAGAAGCACTTCGCTTTTCTCAACCTCGGTGCCTGCCGCGGAGATTGCGTCAGCGATATCACGCACGCCAATGGAACCAAACAGCTTGCCTTCCTCTCCGGCCTTCGCCTGAATGGTCACGCTGGCGCCGTCGAGCTGCTCACCACGTTCTTTGGCCTTGGCCAGACGCTCGGCAGCCGCTTTCTCAAGTTCGGCGCGCCGTGCTTCAAACTCTTCAACATTCGCTTTTGTTGCCGGTACCGCCTTGCCGTAGGGTACCAGGAAATTACGGCCATAACCGGGCTTAACCTTCACCTTGTCGCCAAGGTCCCCAAGGTTATGAATCTTTTCCAACAGAATAACGTCCATTCCAGTCACCTCAATGGTTGTGCCTTGCCGGCTCGCTCTTTACGCAGAAGTGATGCGTTTTCTGATGTCGAGCCAGCTATCAAGAATTGCCATAAATACCAAAAGAAACAGCAGCGTGGGCCCAAGCAGTACCAAAGCCACATACAACCCCACCAGCCAGGCCTTGCTCATTCCGCGCAGTGCCACCAGGCCATGCACAAGTGCGAGACCAGCAAACACCAGTGGCAGCCCGAACAC
>SLIH01000361.1 GCA_007135745.1 Halomonas sp.
CCCGGCGGCCACCAGGTCACGAATTTTGTACTCGTCCAGACCTGAGGAGGCCACAATCCGAATGTCCGTATAACCGGCCTTATCCAGCCGTTTACGCGCCCCCCGGGACAACTCCAGCAGATCACCTGAGTCCAGCCGCACGGCGCTGACGGGGACTTCCGCGTCATCCGCCGCCGCATCAAGCAGCTCAATGACGCGGTCTACCCCTCTCAGCGTGTCCCAGGTATCCACCAGCAGGGTGGTCTCGGGCCAGTACCGGGAAAAATCCCGGAACGCCCGGCGCTCATCTTCATAGGCCTGGATAAAGCTGTGCGCCATGGTACCCAGCACAGGGATCCCCAGCCTCTTCCCGGCTTCCACATTGGAGGAGCCGGCAGCGCCCGCAATCCAGCTGGTGCGAGCAAGGTTCATGGCCCCGTCACGCCCCTGCGCCTTGCGAGCGCCGAAGTCCATGACCGGCCGGCCTTCCGCCGCTTGAATCACCCGTGCCGCCTTGCTTGCCAGTACACTCTGACTGTGCACGGTATTCAGAACCAGCGTCTCCACAAGCTGTGCCTGAATCAATGGCGCGGTCACCCGCATGACCGGTTCGAAAGGGTATACCACGCTGCCTTCCGGAATGGCATGTACATCGCCGGTAAACCGAAGTCCCTGGAGCGTTTCCAGAAATGACTTCGGAAAACGTTCCAGAGATTCCAGCCACGCGATTTCCTCTGCCGTCACACGGAAATCAGCCAGGGCTTCAATGCAGTCATTCTGGCCACAGCTCAGCACGTAGTCCCGGTTCTCAGGCAGCTTGCGGAAGAACAGTTCAAACACTGCCTCTCCGGTCATGGCCTCTGCGTCATAAACGCGGGCCATGCTCAACTCATACAGATCCGTGAACAGCATGAAGCCTCCCTGGGAGTTGCTGGCCTACAGAGGCCTGAATCAGACCACTTCGGCACCCGCCGAGCGCATCTCCGCCACTGTCTCAATGCCTTTCTCCGGCTGCACCGGACGGGTCCCTTCGCGCATCAAGCAGACTTCAAAACCCTCCTTGAGTGCATCCATGACCGTAGCGTGGACGCAGACATCCTGGGCAAGCCCGCCAACCCAAAGACGCGAGATCTCCCTCTGACGCAGCCAATCACCCAATCCGGTGACGCCCAGGGCAGAGTATTCATCCTTATCCTGGGATTGCCCCTTGGAAACAATATGCACGCCTTCGGGCAATGCCAGCTCCGGATGGAAGGCCGCCCCCTCTGTGTGGCGGATGCAATGGGGTGGCCAGGGTCCGCCCTGGCCTTCGAAACTGCAATGATGCTCGGGATGCCAGTCTCGCGAGGCGATAATGGGAATGCCCTTATCCAGCGCCTCCTGTATTGCGCGGTTGATCACCGGCACCACCTGATCACCTTCCGGTACCGCCAGAGCGCCGCCCGGACAGAAATCATTCTGAACATCGACAATCATCAATGCATCGCCAATTTCGAAACGCCGGCTCATAACAGCCTCCTTTAAATGCTGTCTCGTACTTCCCAGAATGAGGCCGCCCGCGATCATCTTCAAGCAGATACTGGCTTGCAGTAACAACAGCAAGCCACTAACGTCAGAATGGAACAACAATAACACCGGAGGACAACACCCATGAGCGAACAGCAGGGCCACGACGGATTGTCATTTCGTCAGAGCGTTGATCATATGGTGGATCACGCCATCAGTCTGATGGACCTCAAGGACGGTATGGGGGATGCCTTGAAAGCCTGTCATTCGGTACTGCAGGTCTCTTTCCCGGTGGAAATTGATGGCAAGGCAGAGATGTTTACCGGTTGGCGTGCCGTGCACAGCGATCACCGCCTGCCATCCAAAGGCGGAATACGCTACGCACCCCAGGTCGACCAGGATGAGGTCGAAGCGCTGGCGGCCCTGATGACCTACAAATGCGCGATCGTTGATGTGCCCTTCGGGGGTTCGAAAGGGGGGCTGGAAATTGATCCGCGCAAATACACCCAACAACAGATCGAAGCCATTACCCGCCGTTTTGCCCGGGAGCTCATCAACAAGGGCTATCTAAGCCCGGCAAAGAACGTACCGGCACCCGACATGGGCACGGGACCCAAGGAAATGGGCTGGATGACGGACACCTACAGGCAGCTTTTCCCCAACGACATCAACTATATGGGCTCCGTTACCGGCAAGCCTGTGGAACACGGCGGGGTCCGCGGGCGCAACGAAGCCACCGGACGGGGAGTGCAGTACGCACTCAGGGAATTTTTCCGCCATCAGGATGAGGTTGAGCGCACCGGAATGACAGGTAGCCTGAAAGACAAGGCCATTATCGTCCAGGGCCTGGGGAACGTGGGCTACCACGCCGCTCACTTTCTTCAGAAAGAAGATCAGGCACGCATCATCGCCATCATCGAACGGGACGGCGCCGTGGTTAACCCGGAAGGGCTGGATGTGGCAGCGGTACATAACCACATCGCCGTTCAGGGGGGTGTAAGAGGTTATCCGGGCGGAACCTTTGAAGCTGAAGGGGAACGCATTCTGGAACTGGACTGCGACATCCTCATCCCCGCCGCACTGGAAGGCGTCATTCACACCGACAATGCACCGAACATCAAGGCCCGGCTTATCGCGGAAGCAGCCAATGGCCCGGTGACCTTCGAGGCCGACAGGATCCTGCGCGAACGTGGCGTGGAGATCATACCCGATGCCTATTGCAACGCCGGCGGGGTCATCGTTTCCTACTTCGAATGGATACGCAACCTTGCCCATGTACGCTTTGGACGCCTGGACAAACGCTTCCATGAAGCCCGCGGACAGCATATTGTCACCGCCATTGAGATGGCCACCGATACCGAGGTTCCGGAATGGGTTCGCAATGAACTCTGTCGCGGTGCCGACGAGTTTGACCTGGTGCGCTCAGGGCTGGATGACACCATGCGACTGGCATTCCAGGACATCATGGAGAAAAGGCGCACCCATCCCGAGATCAACGATTACCGGATGGCCGCCTATGTGATCGCCATCCAGAAAATTGCCCGCTCCTACCAGGATATCGGCTACTGAGACGAGTCCAGGGGACTGAGCGGCCAGTCAGGATAGCGGCCTTCGCGCATGCGACGCTCGAATGATTCGTCCCATTGCCGCAGAAAATCATCCGCATCCGCGAAGGCCTCGGCGATGAATAAGTAGACGGGCATGGGCTCGAGAAGCTCACTCCTCAGCCCATGGAGATTGCGTTGAGCAATAACCAGGTCGGCCGGTACCTGATAGTTGACCAGATAGTCCGCCCGTCCATGAAGGATCATCTGAAGCGCCGACTCGTGCGTCCGGGCGTACTGCAACTGAATTTCATTCTCCTCGTCTTCAAAGAAATCCAGTTTTTCCCCATAGGAATACCCATGCATCAACACGACACGCTCTCCTCTCAGATCTTCCAGGGTTGTTGCGGGCCGGGTATCCTCGCGAAAATACAGAGCCGGAGTCAGATGAATGACGGGCCTGTTGCTGCGAAGGGTGTGCTTTTCGATATGACGGGGCAAGCCTGCAGCAAGGGTGCCATGGGTGTCGCCCTCCCGTACCTGTTTATAGAGTCGAGGAGCAGGCAGTTGATCAAACTCTGCCTCATAACTGGTATCCCTGAGCACGTCACGCACCATCTCCAGCAGGTAACCTCGGATAACGCCTTCATCATCCACGTATCCAAATGGAGGGAATGGAATGAAGCCAAACTGAAGTCTATCCCCATGTGCCTCTTCCGCCTGAA
>SLIH01000248.1 GCA_007135745.1 Halomonas sp.
CCACCCAGATACCAGAAGTATTCCGGCACCACGAAAGCGACCATGAACGCCAGGGGCAGGCTGAGGATGAGGCAGAGTATGGTGCGCAGCATCATGCCCGTGAGCCCTTCTTCCAGCTTGGACTGATGCACTGCCAGGGCAATCATCACCAGGATGTTGATCAGGCCGAAGGCAAGCGCTGACGGCAGAACATAGACCCAGCTGTCCAACAGCATGGGCATGTAGCCGAAATAGCGGAAGAAGACGGATATATAGAACGCCAGGATCAGCGCCAGAAGATCCAGCAGGCCGAGCACCAGAAAGGGTACGTGCAGATAGTGTCGAAAAAGTCTGACGTGCGCCACATGAGCTCCTTGATTGCGCCGCGACAGAAACCGGAGTCAGGTGTCAAATTCCGTGACAGACCCCGATGAGTCAGGCAATTGTAGGGAAGGACAGCAGAATTTCAATCGACAAGTCCCACCGTTACACCCTTTTAAAAAATTTCACGTTTGCAACACCTGCTCGCCATAGGCCCCGTTGTAAGGCAAAATGCGCCTCATTGAATCTGTTCGGGTCGACCGGCCTGCCCTTTGCGCACCGGTTATTAAACCGACGCCGAAACCGATGTCGTGGTTCCACAAGGACGCCTATCCGAAGGATGACATAACTATGACCGCATTAGATGACGCCCGTATTGCCGTGGTAGGGCTGGGATACGTTGGCCTGCCCCTGGCCGTTGAGTTCGGAAAGCGCTACCCGACCGTTGGCTTTGATATTGATGAACGCAGAATCAATCAGTTGAACTCGGGATTTGATGATACGCTTGAAGTAGAAACGGAATTGCTGGCCGAGGCAACGCAACTCAGCTATACCACCACGCTGGAGGATCTGCGCGGCTGCAATGTGTATGTGATCACTGTGCCCACGCCCATCGACAGCTTCAAGACGCCGGACATGGGTCCCCTCATAAGCGCTTCCCGCGCGGTTGGCCAGATCATCTCCAAAGGCGATGTGGTGATCTATGAATCCACCGTTTATCCGGGCGCGACTGAGGAAGTCTGTGTGCCTTTGATTGAGGAAGTCTCCGGCCTTCGCTTCAACCAGGATTTCCACGCGGGCTACAGCCCGGAGCGGATCAATCCGGGCGACAAGGAGCACCGGGTAACCAGTATCCTCAAGGTGACGTCGGGCTCCACTGCGGAGATCGCCACCTTTGTCGACGATCTTTACAGGTCGGTGATTACAGCCGGAACCCACAAGGCCGGGTCCATTCGTGTGGCGGAAGCGGCCAAGGTCATTGAAAACACCCAGCGGGATGTGAACATTGCACTGGTCAATGAGCTGGCGCTGATCTTTGAGAAACTGGGTATTGATACCCAGGAAGTTCTGGAGGCAGCGGGCACGAAATGGAACTTCCTTCCCTTCCGGCCCGGGCTGGTGGGTGGCCATTGTATCGGCGTGGACCCCTACTACCTTACCCATAAGGCACAGTCGGTGGGCTATCACCCGGATATGATTCTTTCCGGCAGACGGATTAACGATGGGATGGGCGGCCATGTGGCCGAACGGGTGATCAAGCTGATGACCCGCAATCGGATCCAGGTGGTGGATTCCAATGTGCTGATCATGGGGCTGACGTTCAAGGAAAACTGCCCGGATATCCGCAATACCCGCGCGATTGATCTGGTTCGGGAGTTTGCGGATTACCACGCCAATGTTCATGTATGGGATCCCTGGGCCAATCCCGAGGAAGTGAAGGAAGAGTACGGCGTTGATCTGGTTGATAAGCCCGAGCCTGGAAAATATGACGCCATGATCCTGGCGGTGGGTCACCAGGATTTCCGTGACATGGGCGCGGAGGCCATCCGTGCCCTCGGGCGCCCGGAGGGCAGCATCCTGTTCGACGTGAAGTGCATGTTGCCGAAAGATACGGTGGATGCCCGCCTCTGACCTTTCACCTTTGAGCTCCCTCCGCCCCGCTCACGAGGACTGTGACGGGGCGCACACCACATTAACCGCATGTCATGTTTTTTTACACCTTCGCAACACCCTCCGAAAATACTGCATAAAAATCCGATAGTTATTGATTGGCTCGTTAATTGCTTAACACGTTTCCAGTAGGAATTTGGCAGTTAACGAGGAGTTGTACGCTATGGAATTTGCAAAGAAGTCGCTGGCACTGGCCTGCGGAGTGGCCTTTTCGGCAGCCGCAACTGCGGACTACCTGGACATCGCTGAACTCGATGATTCGGTTACCTGCAACCTCAATACGGACCATGAGTACTGTGGTGGTGAGAACAACTACATTACTGATGTTGACGGCTCGCTCGTTGAATCCGGATCTGAGGTCACCATCGGGAATCAGGTGGTTGCCAACTCAGACACCCCCTTCACGCTGACGTTCACCTATCTCTTCAAGGAAGCGGCCTGGGAAAATTCCTTCTGGTTTCAGGATGAAGAGCTGTTCAACACACAGAACGACGACTGGGAAGACCAGCCCAGCCTGACGTTTACCTATACGTCAGGCCAGGGACCGCTGGATTTTGCGTTCAAGTCCGTGACGGGCGGGGGTGACACCCTCTGGACCTATAACACTGAGCCCAGCCTCAACTCCCAGAATTTCTTTACCTTCCAGGGTGACAACTTCATTCTGCTGGGTCTGGATGATGGCGGCGCAGGGCCGGACGATAACCACGACGACATGATCATCAAGATCACCACCAGCTCGGTTGCCGTACCCGAGCCTGGAACGTTGGCCCTCCTTGGCCTGGGATTGGCGGGACTGGTCCTCACAGTTCGTCGTCGCAACGACTCCTCTGCCTGAATACCAGGGGCCGGCACCTGCCGGCCAGCCTCCTCCTGTGGAAGCCCACCTCGCGGGCGGACTTGTAGGGTGCGGTGAACGCAGTGAACCGCACCTGTGTCGTGTGTGCATTATGCATGGAGTTCTGGCCATTGGTGCGGTTCGCTCTGCTCACCGGCACCCTACGGGATGGGGGGCGCAGGGTGTGGTGAATTGAATAAACCGCATCAGGAAAATTGCGTTCAACACAAAAAAGCCAGCTGCCCCGAAAAGCAGCTGGCTTTTTAATTTCGCCCGGCCACTGGACCAAGCGTCAAGCTCGTTTAATACGAACTATCAGGCAGCGACCTGGTTCCGCTTGCGATTGGCGAATACCAAGCTAACGAGACCAAGACCCAGCAGCGCCAGTGTGCCCGGCTCGGGTACGCGGCCAACGCTGACATTGTCGATGCCATAGCCGTCGTTCTTGTCTCCGGCAATGAAGGTCATCGAATCGATGTCATCTTCAGCCCAGAAGCTCAGGTAAAACGCAGCCCCGGTGCTCTGGGATCCGCCGAAGATATCCTCGAGCTCAATGTAATGACTGGTGCCATTAACGGTGACATCCATGATCCCGCCCTGATCGTTCGGGTCGGTCATGAAGAAGCCGACAGCGTTATTCCCTTCTGCAACGTCAAACGTGACGTCGTAGTAATCCATGCTGTCCAGCCAGTTGTTGTTTTCCTCTCCTTCCGGGATCGCGAAGCGTCCGTTAAAGGGGGAATCCTCACCGTTAAGAATGGCAAGGCCGTCGTCACAGCTCAGGCCGAGATCGTCATTGTCGCATGCACCTTTGGTGCCGCTGTCCGCATCGCTCAGATAGCCGGGAGTCCCTGCGGTAAAGGTACCGACATCCGTGGTGAAGCTTTGTTCCTGAGTAAGAGAGTCGTACCCCTCAAAGCCTTCCGTAATGTAGCCGTCCTGC
>SLIH01000365.1 GCA_007135745.1 Halomonas sp.
AAAAAACGGGCTGTTACAGCCCGTTTTTTTTCATGACAGAGCCGATTGATCAGCTGTTGTCCTTTTGCTGCATCTGCTCTTTGATGAGATCACCGATGGTGGTGGCGCCACTGGCGTCAGCCGCCTTCTCACGAACATCGCGCATGGCCTGCTTGTCATCCTCAACATCCTTGGACTTCACGGACAGGTTGATCACGCGGTTCTTGCGATCGATGCTGATGATCTTGGCTTCCACTTCCTCGCCTTCCTGAAGCACATTACGTGCATCCTCAACCTTGTCACGGCTGATTTCAGAGGCCTTGAGGGTGGCTTCCACCTCGTCACTCAGAGTAATGGTTGCAGCTTTTGCGTCCACCGCGGTTACGGTGCCGCGTACGATGCTGCCGCGGTCATTGACCTGGGTGAACTCGGCAAACGGATCGCTTTCGAGCTGCTTGATACCCAGAGAAATCCGCTCACGCTCCGGATCAACGGAAAGAATAACGGTTTCAACCTCGTCACCTTTCTTATAGTGGCGTACCGCTTCCTCACCCGCCTCGTTCCAGCTGATGTCGGAAAGGTGAACCAGACCATCAATACCACCTTCGAGCCCGATAAAGATACCGAAATCAGTGATGGACTTGATCTTGCCGGTAATCCGGTCGCCCTTGTTGTAGTTGCTGGAGAACTCTTCCCAGGGGTTCGGCTGGCACTGCTTGATACCCAGGGAAATACGGCGGCGCTCTTCGTCGATATCGAGGATCATAACCTCAACATCGTCGCTCACCTGAACAACCTTGGACGGATGGATGTTCTTGTTGGTCCAGTCCATTTCGGAGACGTGCACCAGACCTTCGACACCCTCTTCCAGCTCGGCGAAACAACCGTAGTCGGTCAGGTTGGTGACCTTGGCGGTTACGCGCATGCCTTCGGGGTAACGGTCCTTGATGTTGATCCACGGATCCTCGCCCAGCTGCTTGAGACCGAGGGAAACCCGGTTGCGCTCGCGATCGAACTTGAGGACCTTGACGTTGATTTCGTCACCGACGTTGACGATTTCGCTCGGATGCTTGATGCGCTTCCAGGCCATGTCGGTAATGTGGAGCAGGCCGTCAACACCACCGAGATCGACGAAGGCGCCGTAATCGGTCAGGTTCTTGACGATACCCTTGATTTCCATGCCTTCCGTCAGCGTCTCGAGCAGCTGCTCGCGCTCGGCGCTGTTCTCAGCTTCGAGCACGGCACGGCGGGAAACCACCACGTTGTTACGCTTGGCGTCGAGCTTGATGACCTTGAAGTCCAGCTCTTTGTTCTCCAGGTGCGCGGTGTCGCGTACCGGACGAACATCCACCAGGGAGCCGGGCAGGAAGGCCCGGATACCTTTCAGGTCGACGGTGAAACCGCCCTTGACCTTGCCATTGATCACACCCTTGACAACATCTTCCGCCTCGAAAGCCTTCTCGAGTTCTTTCCAGGCTTCAGCGCGCTTCGCCTTCTCGCGGGACAGTCGTGTCGCACCAAAACCGTCTTCGACGGCATCGAGCGCCACATCCACCTCGTCACCGATCTCGATTTCGAGCTCGCCCTTCTCGTTATAGAACTGCGAGGTGGGGATAACCCCTTCCGATTTCAGTCCCGCATTGACCGTGACCCAGTCACCGTCAATATCAACAACCGTGCCCTTTACGATGGAGCCCGGCTGCATATCAATTTCTTTCAGGCTTTCTTCAAAAAGTTCAGCAAAGCTTTCGCTCATTGTGTGTCCTATGTGATCAATGCTATTCCCCCCGCGCCCAGCCACACAGGGTCTGTTTACAATAATGTCCATCCTGCTGCACTGCTGGCGTTCCACAGCCGATGAACCCTTTCCAAACAGCAATAAGGCGCTGTCAGGTTCGCCCCGCTACAGCCAGGACCTGATCCAGCACCTTCTCCACTGACATTCCTGTTGTATCAACAACCTGCGCGTCGTCCGCCGGCTTGAGCGGCGCCGTTGAACGGTTCATATCCCGCTCATCACGCGCTTCAATCTCATGAATAAGGTCCGCGAGTTTAACACTCTGCCCCTGCTCCAGCAACTGCCGGTAACGGCGCTCCGCACGCTCCGCCGGCGAGGCCGTGAGAAAGATTTTGCAGTCCGCTTCGGGAAACACCACGGTGCCCATGTCGCGCCCGTCCGCCACCAGCCCGGGCGACTGACGGAAATCGCGCTGGCGCTGCAGCAACGCCTCGCGCACCGGCGGCAGCGCTGCCACCTGGGAGGCGCGATCGCCGCAGGTTTCGGTGCGGATCTCACGGGTGACATCACGGCCATCAAGCAGCACCCGGGCGGGCTCATCATCCGGCGTGGGCTCAAAACTGACCTTCAGTTCGGCAGCGACACGCGCCAGGGCGTCCGGGTTGGAAAAATCCACCTTCCTGTCCATGGCCGACAGGGCAGTGACGCGATAAAGCGCACCGCTGTCCAGAAGATGCCAGCCCAACCGCCGGGCCAGAAGCTGCGTAATCGTGCCTTTGCCGGCCCCGCTGGGCCCGTCAATGGTAATAACCGGAGCCTGGTCGCTGGATGCCGTCATTCCCCACTCCCCTCAACACTGACATTCAGACCCACCTCCCGGGCCAGCTCCACAAAGCCGGGGAACGATGTGGCGACATTGGCGCAGTCATCAATTTCAATGGGCCCTTGCGCGCAGAGCGCCGCCACCGTGAAGGACATGGCAATACGGTGATCACCGTGGCTGTTGACATGCCCGCCACCGTAAGTGCCCCCATCAATGACAATGCCATCTTCGCGCACCTCGTTGGTCACGCCCAACGCAGTGAGGCCATCGGCCATAACCTGAATCCGATCACTTTCCTTGACCCTCAATTCCTCCGCACCGGAGAGAATGGTGCGCCCCTCGGCATTGGCGGCGGCAACAAAGATGGCCGGGAACTCATCAATCGCCAGGGGTACCTGATCTTCAGGAATGGCAATGGCTCGTAGTGGCGCGTGACGCACATGAAGATCCGCCACCGGCTCACCGCCGACGGTTCGCTGGTTGTGGAGACTGATGTCCGCACCCATGGCCTGCAGGATATTGATCACCCCAATGCGGGTCGGATTCACGCCTACGTGACGCAGCCACAGATCCGAACCTTCGCAGATGGCGGCAGCCACAATAAAGAAAGTTGCAGAGGATATGTCCGCGGGCACATCGATCGGCGTGGCCGTCAGGCGGCTCCCGCCAGACAGCCGGGCCGTGGCCCCTTCACGGGCTACCGGGTATCCAAAGCCCTGCAGCATGCGCTCGGTGTGATCCCGGGTCGGCGCGGGTTCGGTAATGGCGGTCTCGCCGTGGGCGTAGAGGCCTGCAAGCAACAGGCAGGATTTCACCTGGGCGCTGGCCACGGGCATGTCGTAACGAATGCCCTTGAGCGGCTGATTACCGGTGATGCGAAGCGGCGGGCGACCGCCTTCATTGGTGTCAATGTGCGCACCCATCTGGCGCAGAGGCCCCGCAACCCGCTCCATGGGCCGGCGGGAGAGGCTTTCATCGCCGGTCAGCTCGCTGTCAAACCGCTGCGCCGCCATCAGTCCCGCAAAAAGGCGCATGGCGGTGCCGGAATTGCCCAGATAAAGCGCTCCATGAGGCGGCTGCAGCCCTTCCAGGCCGACACCGTGAATCCGTACGAAACCCCGCTCCGGGCCCTCTATGGTCACACCCATATCGCGGAACGCCTGGACCGTGGCCAGGCTGTCCTCGCCTTCGAGAAAGC
>SLIH01000143.1 GCA_007135745.1 Halomonas sp.
CGAAGCGACGGAATACGGCCTGGGCGGAATAAACTTCACCACCGGCAGCACCCACCTGGGTCTGTATTTTGCTGACCGCATCGCGCGCATGCACCGATCCCGGGAACGCGAAGGGTTCATACGCCTGCGTAATGGCGGGGAACTTGGCGGGGGCATTTTCGAGCTGTGGTTGCCTTAAGGAAAACCATAAATTCCCGTAATTTCTCAGGGCTGATTACGCGCCTTACCATGGACCATGGGTCAACCCATAGGTACATCGTTGATGAGAGGGTTTCATGATCAAGGCACGCAGTACAGTATTAGCCACATGCATTACCACCGCTTTCGCCCCACTCGCAGCTCAGGGGGCCGGTTTCGGCCTGATCCAGCACAGCGCCAAATCAGGCGGGACAGCCTACGCCGGCACTGGCGTCAACGCCTCCGACCCTGCAACGGTGTTTTTCAACCCAGCGGGTATGGTCCGCAACGAAGGTCAGATCCTGTCCGCCGGAGTCAGCCGTGTCGATGCTTCGTTCGACTTTGAGGATGAGGGATCAACCTACCCTGCCCCTGAACTCCTGGGAGCCGACACCGGGCAGACGAGTGTTGAATCCCGTGAGCAGGGTTACCCACCAAAGCTCTATTACATCAACCGTTTTCGCGACGATTGGGCGGCGGGCATTGCGGTGAACGCGCCTTTCGGCTCGCGTACGGATTACGATGACGACTGGGTCGGCCGCTATCACGGCATTGAATCGGAAATTATCTCAATCAACATCAACCCCAATGTGGCCTACCGGATCAATGATCGGGTCAGCGTGGGCATGGGCTTCAGCGCCCAGTATTTCGAGGCCACCCTTTCCAGCAAGGTTCCCAATGCCGACCCCGCGCAGGGCCCGGTTTTCAATCCCGCAACCGACTCCGAACTGGAGATCAGTGGGGATTCCTGGGCAGCCGGCGTCAATGCGGGCCTGCTTGCGGACGTTACTGATAACACACAGATTGGCCTGTCCTGGCGCTCCGTGGTCGCCCACCGTATCAAGGGGGATGCGACCTTTACGGACCCCGAGGGCAACCGGGAAGTCAGTGGCGGCGGTGCCTCAATCCGGCTGCCCGACACCTACACCCTCAGTCTGCGACATGAACCGGACTTTGAGGAGCGGCTGGCGATACTGGCGGATGCCTCCTACATGCGCTGGAACCGTGTTGACGACATTGAGGTGGATTTTGATGAACCCGTTGCCGACGGTCAGATCGATGGTGCCATCCTGCCCCTGAATTTCCGGGACAGCTGGCGGGGTTCCCTGGGATTGACCTGGGACCAGAATGAGCAGCTGCAGCTTCGCACCGGTTTCATGTTCGACCATTCGGCCGTGCGTGACAGCGAAAGTCGCACGCCACGCGTACCGGACAATCACCGGCGCTGGATCAGCCTGGGCGCCGGCTGGGTTTTCCAGAATGGACTGGAACTGGACGCCAGTTACTCCCATGTCATGGTCAATGACACCCGAATCGACAACCTGGACGAAGCAACGGGGGCGCAGCTGACCGGCACGTTCGACAGTTCAGCGGACATCGCCAGCCTTCAGGCGACCTACCGCTTCTGATCCCCTCTTATGTCACCGCTCGGAGGGCCGGTTAACCAAGCGATCAGTCCCTCCGTCATGCGATTCATGATGAGATAGAAACAGGGCACCACAAAGAGGGTCAGGAGCATCGATAGACTGAGCCCGCCGATGACGGCCAGCGCCAGTGGACGCAGGATATCCGCCCCCTCCCCCATGCCAATGGCCAGGGGCGTCATGCCCAGCACGGTGGTTACTGTTGTCATCAGAATCGGGCGCAGGCGTACCGTACCCGCCTCGATAATGGCCTGCTCCACGGGCAACCCATCCCGCCGGCGACCGAGCTCGATGTATTCGACCAGCAGTATGGCGTTGTTAACAACAATACCGATCAGCAACACCATGCCGATCAGCACCGGCGCCGATACCGGTGTGTCCGTCAGCCAAAGCATCAGACTGACACCGATCAACGCCAGGGGCGCGGCCGCCATGATCACAACAGGATTACCAAAACGGTCATATTGAACCGCCAGCACAACGAATACCAGGAATACCGCCAGCAGAATGACAGTCAACAATTCCTGATTGGTTTCCTGAATGGTTTCCCATTGCCCGCCCATGCTCAGGTTATACTGATCCGGTATCCGGAGTTCGGCGAGCCGCTCTTCCACTTCCGCCATGACGGTGCTGACCTCGGCCACGGCCGTATTGATATCACCGACCACGCGCACCACCCGGCTCTGATTTTCCCGCTGGATGTTGGCGGGCGCCTCGTCCAGGGAAAAATCCGCCACATCACGCAGAAAAATCGGGTCGTCACCGTCCCGGAACAGAATCAGATTGCCCAGGTCCTCCGTATTGGCAACATCCCCCTTGGGCAAACGCACACGGATATCATATTCCCGGCTGGCGGTGGTGAAGCGAGTAGGCACAGCGCCATCCACCGCGTTTCGCACAGCCTGCCCTACCTCCGAAACGCGCAGGCCAAGCTCGGAGGCACGCTCGCGATCCACGCGTACCCGCATCAGCGGTTCCTGATCCTCATCTTCCGGTTCCAGTCCTTCGAGACCGGGAATCCCCTCAAGGTGATCATAGACTTCCCTTGAGAGGTCATGCAGCACATGCAGATCATCGCCGGATATGCCGATCACCAGATCATCGCCGGTTCGGGTAAAACGCAATCCACGAATACCGGGCGACCAGGTGAATACCCGGGCACCGGGCAGCTCAAGTGCGTGTACGCGCTTGCGTGCATCCACCACCCATTGCCCTGCGGACATCTCCGGTCGCTGTCGTGCCGGGGTCAGCTGAACAATGAACTGCGCCCGCCCCGAACTTTCCGTTACCACTCCGCCCCAGAGCGCCCCCCCGGCAAGTGTAAAAACGGTGTCCACATACTGATCCCGGGCCAGCAGGTCTTCGACCTGTCGGGCCGCGGCGAGGGTTTCTTCCGGCGGTGTACCCGGTGGCAGACCAATGAACACCCGGACCTCACCATCGTCCATGGATGGCAGAAATTCATTGCCCTGGGCATTGAACAACGCCAGCCCACCGGCAAAGCCGACCACGGCCACAAGCAGCACGCCCCAGCGCCAACGCAGAACAACAGGCAGCACTTTACGGTAAAGTTGGGCCAGCCACTCAATCAGCCGATGAAAACTCCGCACGGGGAGGGAGCGGTCCAGACCGCTCTCGAATCGAACACGCCCGAGAAGTGCCGCCAGCATCGGCACCAACGTGACGGCGGCCGCCAGCGTGGCAACGATGGCGAAAGAGATCGTCAGTATCATCTCGTTGAACACCAGTGCCGCCGCACCGCTTATCAGGAGAAAGGGCGTCACAGCGGCAAGGTTGGTGAGGGTTCCGGCAGTAATCGCCGACGCCACTTCCGAAGCCCCGTCACCGGCTGCGGTAAGGGCATCCTTGCCGAGCTTGTCGCGATGGCGGAATATGTTTTCCAGCATCACGATGGCGTTATCCAGCAGCAGACCCACCCCCAGGGCAAGCCCACCCATGCTGATGATGTTCAGCGTCAGATTGCCCAGGCCCATCAGCGAGAAGGTCGCCATTATGGCGATGGGAATTGAAAGACCGATAATGAAGGCCTTACGCAGGCTGCCGAGAAAGAGCAACACCACCATCATGGCAAGCGAACCACCGAGCAGGGCGGCCATGCTGACACTGTTGATGGCGCCACGGATAAAAAAGCTCGGATCCATGGTGGCGCGGTATTCAATGTCGGCGGGAATAAAGCCACTGCGTTCAAGACGCTCAAGTTGTTCCTTGACCGCGTCGGCAACCGCCACGGTGTTGGTACCGGGCAGCTTGTAAACATCCACCTGGGTCGAAGGCTCTCCGTTAAGGCGGGCGAAAACCCGCTGTTCCCGTGCACCGTCACGCACTTGCGCTACTTCCGAAAGGGGAATCCGCTGGCGACTGCTGCTGCCATTATCCCCGGTCGGGAGATTGAGGAGCACCGAAGCAATGTCATCCGTGGACTGGAACCGACCATCGGTCTGCGTCTGAACGTCAAAGCGTGGCGACGTCAGCCGCCCACCGGCAATATCCACGTTCTCTGCCTCGAGCGCATCAATCACATCCTGGAACGACAGGCCGTAGTTGCGCAGCCGCTGCTGATCGAGGATAACCTCCATCTCGCGGATCATCCCTCCGATGGCTTCAACCGAAGCCACTCCGGAAACGGAAGTCAGTTGCGGAGAAAGGGAATTATCGACCCAATCCTGCACCTCGGCCTCTGTGCGTTGGCTGGAGCTGAAGCCACCCCGCCATACTGCCTCCCGGTCGGAATCAAACTTCCGGATACGAGGCGGCTCAATATCCGAAGGCAACCGGGCTCGCGCGGTTTCCAGGTTACGCGCTGCGTCCTGAAGCGCCAGATCCAGATCGGTACCAAAATCAAAGGAAAGATCCAGGTCCGTGCGCCCTTCCCGAACGCGACTGGACATATCGGTAAGGTTTTCGGTAGCGGACAGGCTCTGCTCCAGCACCCGGGTGACCTGTTCCTCTATAACTTCAGGCGACACACCAGGGTAATTGACTGTAATCCGAACCTGGGGATACTCGATCTGAGGCAGAAGATCGATGGCCAGGCGTTCGACAAAGAACAGCCCCGCCACAAAAATGACCGCGGCAATAGACAGCGTGCCCACGGGTCGGCTTATGGCCAGCCCCGTTATACCGCGCCCGGTGCGTCCCTTGCCCCCTTCGCTCATTGCTCACCCCGGCGGCCGACGATGCGTATGCTCTGACCGTCGCGCATCTCCAGTGGATTGGTCGCCAACACCACCTCACCCTCCTGCAACCCTGAGATGATCTCCGTCCAACCCCCGCGGGTTACGCCGGTTTCCACAACACGCCGCTCCAATCGGTCCTCATCCACGACCATCAGGTAGCGTTCGCCGCGACTCATGCCCACGGCACCCGAGGGCACGGCAAGAACCCCGGTGCGACGATCCACACTGCCCTGGATGCGGGCCAGGAATCCCGGCCGCACGCCCTCGTCCACGGCATCTGCCGGTAACGCAAATTCCACTGGCGTCAGTTGGCTGCCACTCTCCGGCATGGGGGCAATATGCCGGATACGTGTCTGGAAGACGGAATCCGGGAGGGCATCCAGGCGCATCGGCAGTAAATCACCCACATTCAGATGCACAATGTCCCGCTCCGGAACACCGACCCGCACAATCAATTCGTCCATTGCCGCCAGCTCAAAAAGCACATCCTGATTCTGTATGGCTTCGCCGGGCTCAAGGTGACGTCGGGTGACCACCGCATCCCGCGGCGCACGAATCTCGCCGTAATCCACCCGCGTGCGCCACAACAGCGTGGTGCTCTCGGCCACCTGGAGGGCGGCCCGTGCATTCTGGTATTCCGTGGCCGTAGCCACCTCACGCTCTCGCAGCTCCGATACGCGCTGATAATCAAGCCGGGCCGTTTCCGCTTCCGCCTCGGCCCGAGCCAGCTCGGCCTGGGCTTCCGACATGTCCAGGCGCACCAGCACTTCACCCTGGTTTACCCAGTCACCCTCATCGGCGGTTACCTCATCCACCGCCCCACTTGTCCGGGCTGCAACTCGCACCATCACTCTGGGACGCACGCGCCCGGACAGGGAAATTTCACGGACCAGCTCGCGGGGGGCGACATCAACCACTTCGATAGGCATGGGGCGTGATTGACGCTCTCGGGGGCTGTCTCCGTTTTCCTCAGTGCCGCAGGCAGAAAGCAACATAAACGTAAGGAGAACAACCAGCCGGCGCCCAAAATAACTCATGGGGTCAGTCACTCCATTGCGATAGGGGTTTCAGGATTTCCAGGATGCCATTGCGACAGGGCCCGGTCAGGGAAGCATACGTTGGCGAAGGGTGAAAAGGCCACCGGGAGCCGAAAAACGCTTGATTCCGACACCCCGGCGAGTCCATAAAGAAAAGAGTACAACAGCGGAAAATCCGTGCACAGGAGGGGAACATGAACATTTCCGTCGAAATCAGCTATTACCCCCTGGCGGAGGATTACATTACTCCGATCAGGGCATTCATCGACCGGCTTCAGGATTCGGGGCTGGAAGTCCATTCCAACCGTATGAGCACCCAGATTTTCGGCGAACATACAGCGGTCATGAAGGTGCTTGGCGAGCTGATGGCCTGGTCATTCGAGACCTATGGAAAAGCGGTTTTCGTGGCCAAGTTCCTTGAGGGGGATCGGCGGCCTCATTCGGATCCGTGATCCTGTTCGGCTGGACTATTTGTATGTATCCTTATGCCCCCCCTATCGACCCATGGAGCACTGATGAGTGAGCCCCTGGCCTGTGAACTTCCGCCGTTGCGACGCAATCATGCTGGCGAGGAGCGTCGGGTCGGTGTCGAAATCGAACTTTCCGGACTGGATTACGAGGCACTGGTCTCGCTCACCGCGCGCTTTCTCGAGGGTGAAGCCCACACGGTCAGCCGCTACGTAAGCAAGGTGGCGACCGGAGACGGGGAATACACCATTGAGTTGGATTCCGACCCGGTCAAGGATCTGGAAGTCCGAGAGGAAGAACTACCCGAACCGCTACGCAGACTTGCCGGTCAGGCCATGGACCTGTTTGACGCGGCGGCGGAGCGCATTGTTCCCCTGGAAATCGTGGCGCCACCGCTGCCCGTCTCACGCCTGCACATCATCGAGGAACTCTGCGAATACCTGGCCAGGCAGGGTGCTCTGGGGAGTCGGCACGCGCTCTACTACGCCTTCGGACTGCAGCTGAATCCCGAGCTCCCCGGCCTCGATGCCGGCACCATCCTGCGTTATATGCAGGCTTTCGCCGGACTCTATCCCTGGCTAAAGTCCCGCCACCAGCTGGATATCAGTCGCAAGTTCACAACCTACATCGCCCCCTGGCCGGATGCCTATGTGAAACTGATCATGGCGGATGGTTATGATCCGGACCTGGACACCCTGATTACCGATTACATCCGGTTCAACCCGACACGCAACCGAGCTCTGGACATGATGCCGCTTTTCGCCTGGCTGAGGCCGGAACGGATTCGCACCGAGATTCAGGATGAACGCATCAAGGCTCGCCCCACCCTGCACTATCGCCTGCCCGACTGCGACCTGGATCAGGATGCCTGGCAGTTTGCAGGAATATGGAACGACTGGGTGGCGCTGGAGCGCCTGGCTTCAGATCCTTCCCGGCTGGCTGATTTCCGCGCGCGGTATCGCGAGAAAAAAGTCTTTTCCCTTCAGAATCTGGCCCATGACTGGGTCCAGGAATGTGAGCGATGGGTCGTCGACGGGTCCTGATTGGTGTCAGTGGTCGCGGACGCTATCGGTCCGATATTGGCCTGATCCGCTGGGCACTACGAAGCTGCGGCGCCCGTACACTCTGGCTACTGCCAGGCATGACGATCCCATGGTCGCGACTGGACGGGGTGGTCATTGCCGGTGGCATTCACGTCCACCCCCAACGCTATCACCAGCAACCCGAAATCCGCGCGGCATACAACCCGGCCCGGGACGAGCTGGAGTTCACGCTCCTGCACGGCGCCCATCGTCGCGGCCTTCCCGTGCTGGGCATCTGCCGGGGCGCCCAGGCCATCAATATTTTCCAGGGGGGTGATCTGCACCAGGACATCACATCCATGCGCCGTGAAACCCGTCCTCAGCGCCTGCTGCTGCCGCTGCAGCAGGTACTGATTAAAGAAGGCTCGCGGCTCAGTGGCATTCTTGAGCACAGACGGCTTGGGGCCAACCGCCTGCACAGCCAGGCCATACGGCGCCTGGGTCGGGGGCTGGATGTGGCCGCCCTGGATCGGGACGGCTTTGTGCAGGCCATTGAGGGGATGGAAGACCAGTGGCTGGTTGGAGTCCAGTGGCACCCGGAGTATTTGCTGTACCGACCGGCCCACCGACGGCTTTTCCGGGAACTGGTGCGAGCAGCCGGCATCCGGGCCAGACAGGAAGAAAAACGGACCGGGTAAAGACCCTCAGACCGCCATGTACTTACGCAGCAAAACCTTCACCAGCCGGATCTCGGGCGTATCCGTGCGATAACTCTTCAGGTGCTGCTCGGTAAAACGGGCCAGGGTGGCCCGGTTCTTGATGAAGTGCGGATCAATACCGGTTATGCGCCGAAGAACCCGGCGTTCCTTGGGGGTCAGTCGAATCTGGTCATCATGTACAATCATGGCCCGGCACAAAAGCGAGTTACAGGTTAAAGGTCGCAGGTTCCAGGGCACAAGTCAAAAGTGAGATACCACCGGAGATCTCGTACCTTGCCATGGTGCGGTTCGCTCCGCTCACCACACCCTACAAAACTCGCAACTTGTAACCTGTAACCTGCAACTTTCTTCAATAATCCCGCTGATAGAAGATATCGATGGAATCCGCCAGACCGCTGGCCGCCTCCAGGAAGACCTGACGGGTCAGATCGTAGCGCACGGCGAGGCGGTTAACCGGCTGGAAGAGACCAACACCATAGCGCAGGCTGAGTCGATCCGTGATATACCCGGAAGCGACAACACTGGCCTCGTCACCGACACCTTCCTGTTCCAGCTGAAGGTCTCGGATACCGACCATTTCACCCAGCTCACGGGTAACCGGCGCTGCCTGAGCCAGACCCAGCGCCAGGGCAACCTCACCGACTACGTTGCTGTCGCCCTCGGTCCGAAGCGGCCGTCCAAAGACCAGATAGGACAACGCCTGTTGCTCGCTCATGGCCGGCTCGGAGAATATCTCGGCCTGGGGCTCCTCCGCCCGACCCGTAAGGCGAATACCAGCGACCACATCCCCTACCTCGCGTACAGCCTCAATATCCAGGAAGGGCTCATCCAATGGACCGGAGAAGATCAGCTGCGCACGCCGGATGGTCAGGCGCTGGCCATAGATCTGATAACGGCCATCAATCAGTCCCAGCTCACCCCGGGCTTCCATTTCATCCACCAGCCGCAGCTGCCCCCGAAGGTTACCCGTGACCCCGAAGCCTTCAAAGCTGACCCTGTCTTCCCCGACAACGACCAACAGATCCATACGCAGGGGCAGTGCCTCGGCCCTTACTTCCTCGCCAACCACTTCTTCATCTTCGGAAACGCGAACCGCAGTCTCGGGCAGCGACTGAATCTCAACCGCACCACGGGGAACATCCACACGCCCCCCGACAAGCAGGCCGTCTGCGTCATAACGAATCTCAAGCGCCGGAAAAACCGTCAGTCTCGCAAAGGGTTCCACAGACACCGGCAACTGCTCACCGTCTACGCGCACATTAGCAACCAGCCCATCAGACCAGCTCGCCTCGCCACTGACTTCACCGGTTCCTTCGTCGCCACTGCTCCACTGACCACCAATCTCAGCCCGATTTCCCCCGACCAGAACCTGCAACTCAAGGGTATCGAAACGCATGGGGATACGTGGATCCGAAAGCCGCCCCTGCGTAAGCTGGAGTTCCCCTTCCACGTCCGGCATACGCAGAGGACCGGACAATTGAGCCTGGCCCTGCAATTGCCCTTCAACCACATCCAGATCCAGGAAGGGACGGGCAATGGCAAGGTCCAGGTCTTCCAGCCGGAATCGACCCTCTATGGGATAATCCTCATTGCGGGTATCCAGACTGAGTTCGGCATTGGCCGCGCCCAACTCCGGTCCGGCAAGATCAAAGGTCAGCCGTACCGATTCCGGATCGAGCTCGCCTTCGGCACGCAGACGCTCGTAATGGATGGGCATCCAGCGCTCCGTCTCGCCACGTTCAGCATCAGGAAAGGCATCCATATCGTCAGGATCGATGGTGCGCAGGACCTCGACACGACCGGAGCCCGCATCCACCCAGAGATTGCCCCTGGGGCCTTCGGCGCCCAGCGAGATATTTACGTACGCATCCAGGTTATCGTCCCAGCGCACATCCGGAGGCAACCAGGGTTGTACGATCCGGGTTGGCATATTATTGAGGCCGAGCGCCAGCTTCTGTTCCGGGAAAAGTTGCTGTTCATCGGCGCACAGGCTGGCCTCATCCCAACCCCAGCAATGGGCACCGAGCACTACGGCTTCCCGCGGATCAACGCTGAGTTCAGCCGGGGTCTGAAGCAGCCAGAGCTGCTCAAAGGCCGCCACCGCCCCGCTGATGACGCTGCCCTGCCAGGCCCCGTTCTGCCAGCCCCCCTGGGCCCCGAGATCAAGCTCCACCATGGGATGGACAAGGTGCACCGAGAGCCGGTGATCCGCCTCGTCGCCCTGAAATTCGATGCGACCGGCATCCAGCATCTGTTCCGCCGCCGACAGACCAGACCAGCTCAGCGTGGCTTCGCCCCCCAGCGCCTCGTGCAGCGTGGCCCGCAGACTGAGACTCTCCAGCTCAATCTCTTGCGGCTCCCAGGCCAGAGCCTGACCATCCAGTTGCGCCATACCCTGCGGTTTGCCAAGCAAATCGCTGGCGGCAACACGGCCCTCAAGCTGCCCTGCAAGGCCGGGCCAGAACTGATCCAGAGCGGACAGCCCGATGTGGAGATCCGCATCAATCTGCCCCGCCTGGCGGGCGTTCCCCGAGAGCCGATTATCGCCAAAACGCAGATCCAGTTCCCGCAGCGTCCAGTTTTCTCCAGCCAGGCTCCCGCGGCCGGCGAGTTGTACCGGCTGTTCCCTGAGTTCACCGCTGATATCGACGTCGGCATCCAGCTCAAGCCCCTCCTCCGGAAGGCTTCCCCTGCTGCGAAGAGACCCGGACAGATCACCCGCCAGTTCCTCCAGCCAGAAGCCGGGATTGACTCCAGCCAGGGCCAGATCCGCATCCCAACGGAAGAGTTCGTCCCAACCGAGATCCAAACGTCCGTCAATCCGCCCCTGAGCGGCACTCAGGGCGAGCTGCGGCAGACGAATTCCGGAAAAATCACCATTGAACGGGGTGCTGACGTGAACGGGCCCTTCCGACGTGGACAGGTAGCCATCCAGTTCCCCGTGATAGTCGGACCCACGCAGGGCAAATGCCAGGGCTGCCTGCTCAAGCACCACAGGGGGCGCTTCCATCTCCGGGAAAAGCCGGAGCCAGGGGAAGTTACGCCAGTCAAGGTCTGCTTCCACCAACAGCTGTTCCGTCCAGTCCACCCGTCCCTCGGCCAGTCTGAGGTACTGATGCTCGGACAGATCCAGATTGAGATGATCCACGCGCGCCCTTTCCAGGTCCACGTGTCCGGCAAGGGACACCGGCGTACCGGGCTCGGTCTCCAGAATGGCATCGCCGGTGACATCCCAGCCCGCATCAAGATCACCCCGCGCCCGGATCAGGACATCGCTCAGCGCCAGAGTGTCCATAAGATCAGGGCTGTAGTGGAAGCGCGACGTCGCCAGCTCCAGGTCCACCGGCACGCCCGGCTCCAGGGGCTGTACCTGCCCGGAAAGCAGAGCCTGCCAGGGCGCGTGCAGTTCCGTATCCAGAATGATATTGGACACCGAACCACTCAGGTCGCTGCTCAGTTGCAACCTGTCCAGTGACTCTCCCAAACCCTGCCCCAACGTGAGCCGAGCCTGCAGAGGCCAGTCACCCTGCATCTGAACTCGCCCTCCCAGGGTGGCCGACGACGTATCCCGCTCCACCGCCAGATGATCCAGACGCAGTCGACTGCCCGCCATGTCCGCGGCCAGTTCCAGGCGATCAAAAGCCACAATCTCATTGATGGTCAGCCTGCCCAGAACCGCGTCCTCCAGGGCCAGGCGAAACGGAACCTCGATCGACGGCAGCGCAATGGCCTCGGTTCTTGGCTCGGTCTCCTGCTCACCCTCGGGCAGCGATACATCAATCGACTCGCTGTAAAGGCCGTCAAGGCAGACCTTTACCCGCAGCAGGCAAGACGGTCGCCAGACCATCCGCGCCTGTTCCACCGAAACACGGGTTTCGTCCGCGGAGTAGACAATCTGTTCGGCGGACCACTCACCTCCAAGCACACCGCTGTACTCACGTACCTCAAGATTGGGTACCTGCTCCAGCGCCCAGCGTCCACCGGTCTCGGTGAAAAACAACCAGAACACAACGCCGACCGTGATCAGGACGGTCAGCGCCAGAAACAGGGCGGTTGCGACCGCTGTCCAGGAGACAAGACGAATGACGATCTTCACAGCTCCGACCCCATGGAAAAGTGCAGGCGGATTTCCTCCGGCCCATCAAGCGCGCGAGCCAGATCCAGACGCAAGGGCCCAACAGGCGACACCCACCGAATCCCGACCCCCACACCGGTTTTCAGTGCATCGCCCAGTTCATCAAAGGCATTACCCTGATCCACAAAGGTGGCCAGACGCCAGGTCTGGGAAAGCGGGTACTGATACTCCGCGCTGTTGGCGATCATGAAACGCCCCCCGATCCGATTGCCATCTTCATCCTGGGGTGACAGCCGACGAAAGCCATAGCCGCGCACACTCTGGTCACCACCGGCGAAAAAGCGCAACGAAGGCGGCACTCGACTGAAGTTGTTGGTCCCTACCGCACCTGCCTGTAGCCTCGCCAGAAAGCGGTGACCGCCCCTGCCCAGCGTAATCAGCCCCCGCGCCTGGGCCTCAACGTTGAGGATGTCCACATCCGAAAACACATTGCGCTGGCTACCGGCCATTTCAAGCTGGAGGCGATACCCACGACTCGGATCCACCGGTGAATCGCGCTTGAGAAGGGTATAACCCAGACCGGGCAAAACCAGCACAGTGCGGTCCCTGTCGTCACCCACCTGGAAACGATCATCCTCACGCCGCAGGGAAACCACCTGCTGCCATCCGGAATCCAGCTCGTGAGTCCACTGAGTACCCACGGTTATACGTTCTGAGCGGGTATCCTCGATGTCCTCGGTCTGATAGGCGCCAGTGAAACGCAAACTGTCGGTCATTGGCGGGTTCAGGGGGATCTCATAGAAACCACCAATATTCTGGCGCGGTTCGGAGAGTTCCATTTCAGCCCCGCGCCGGTGGCCCCGCGGATTAACGTAATGCTGGGTCCAGGTGGTCCGAATGCGTGGACCCACGTCCGTGGAGAAACCGAGACCCGCACCCAGGGAGTGGCGTGTACGCTCCTCAAGATTCACGTGCACGGGGATTTCGCGATCCTCGGCCCGAGACGGATCAGCATCAACCAGCACATTCTGGAAATAGTTGGACCCCCTGAGGTCACGACTGAGCTGAATGATGTGGTCGGAATCATAAGGCGTACCAGGCTCAAACCGCACAAAACGACGCAGCAACCGATGATCGAAATAGATTTCCTCATCGAAACTGGTTTCTCCCAGCGTGTAACGCTCGCCACTTTCATAGATCAGCCTGACATCAGCGACTCCTTCCTCGGGGTTGACCTTCAACTGACGGGTGGTAAAGCCACCGTCAAAGAAGCCGAAACGCAACGCCTGATTCCGATAATAGCGCTTAACCGCCTCGTAATCCCCGTGATTGAGTACATTCCCCTCCCGCAAACGTCGGCCATCCGGAAGTCTGAAAGCGTCCATCTCACTGGCCGCCCCCCTGACCTCCAGCTGAACCTCGCGCAGGCGCACAGGCTCGCCCGGTGTGACCTCCAGCCTCAGAACCGGTGTATCATCCGCAATAACCCGGTATCGGACCTGCCCGCGGTAGTACCCCAGCGCCCGCATGGCCTTTTGCGCCTGATCACGGGCATGACTGCCAAAACGCCGCAGAGAGGTCACATCACGATCGCCAAGGTCGCCTACGTAGGCGCGGATATTCTCTTCGATGGCCTCGTGCTCGGGATCAACGATCACCTCCAGACGCGCACCATGGGCATGGGCTGACACGATCCAGATAAGGAGCACCAGAAAAGCAGTTAACAGACGATGAAAAACCGGGGATCGAGTCATGCCGGCATGATACCAGCGTGATCGCCCCCGGCCATGGGATTTCGAACAA
>SLIH01000428.1 GCA_007135745.1 Halomonas sp.
TCGGTGGTCGAGGCCCAGCAATACGAGCGTCGCAAGCAAAAGACCGGGCGCTTGTTCGACTGAGCGACCTGTTGGGGTCTCTCATGGAATAACTCAGGCTCACCACAGAGACACAGAGAGCACAGAGGAAACACCTGAGTAACTGGACAGCTTCGTACCATCCGGGTTTATTTTCTTTTTGATCTCTGTGTCCTTCGTGTCTCTGTGGTGAGCTTTTCTTGCTACACCGGGCCATCCCCCAAAGATAGGCGCCAGGGCACCATTCCAGGGCACATCCCTGCGCTGTCGAATGGTGCGCTGACGAACAGACTGCCAAGGCTTGCGGCCACAAGATGGGCACCTACTGCAATTTGCATAAGGAATGCCCCGAAATGAAATGGTCCGGCTCAATCTTCTTCCGAGAACCCCGCCCCCCGCATGGCAGCACACCAGTGGCCAGCGCTTCGGGACGAATGATCATGGAGCTGGGCTTCTGGATCCTGGGTATTTCGTTGATCGCGGCCTGGTTAATAACAACGAGCACACTGGAAAACCAGCGTAGTCAGAGCCTCGAGCTGTTTGCCGAAGCGCGCGCGGCGGCCCTGGTCAGTGGCCGGCTGGAAGATCTCCCCCTGCCCGGCCAATCCACAGTGCTTGACGACGAGCAGGCCGCCGAGCCCGCGCCGGTCCCGGCAAATCCGGCCGATGCCGCCTCATTGCCGATTGCCGTGCTGCGCATGGCTCGACTGCAACTCGAAGTGCCGGTTTACCCGGATCTCAGTGAACTGAACCTCAATCGGGGCGCCGGATGGATCGAAGGAACTGCCGCGCCGAATTCGGGCGGCAATATGGCGGTCGCGGCCCATCGTGATCAACATTTCCGTCCGCTCAAGGACATCCAGATTGGCGACACGCTGGAGCTGGAGAGTCTTTCCGGCCATGGCGAGTTTCGTGTCTCCCGAATTTTCATCGTCGACCCGGACGAGGTCTCGGTACTCGATGACACCACGGTGCCCACTCTTACGCTGGTCACCTGCTACCCATTTTATTTCATCGGCGCTGCGCCAAAACGTTACATCGTGCAAGCGATCGCCGTTGATCCCCCCGAGAAGGTATCCGCTTCGGACACCATTCTCACCGTACCACCATCAGGAGAAACATCATGAATACCCGCTTGAATGTATTGGCCATGACAACGGCAGCCTTGCTGCTGAGTCTGGCATGGACTGGAAGTTCACTGGCCCAACAGCGCGCACCTTTGATGCCGTCCCCGGATCTGGATCGTGCGAGCTGTAGCGAGGTCGAATGGCATCGCAACATGACGCGTGACTACCCCTGGGTTGCCGATGCTTGCCACGAAGCCATCATTGTAGATGGGCAGAAGTGGGCTCGCTTCGAGGGTGAATTCCAGCGGCAAAACCGCGACGGAACGATCGATACCAACTTCAGGAATGATCGTGGTCGCTCACTGGGCACTGTCACCCTGGAACCGGGCCCTGACCAGCGCGTGATGCTCGACGGCCGTCCCACCGCGTTTTCCGATTTACGCCGCGGCCAGGTGCTGAACTTCTACGCACCGGAAGGCATGTACGCCTTCACCACGGAGCCGGGTGCACCGGACAGTGAGCAGGTTCAGATCGTACAGCGCCAGGATGATCAGCGCCGCGATGATCAAACCGACCGACAACTGGCCCAGGCGGAACGTGATCGCCAGGCTGATCGAGATCGCGATCAGACCACGCGTCGCGATACCCTGCCGGCAACTGCAGGCCCACTGCCGATGATTGCACTGGGCGGACTGCTGTCGCTACTGGGCGGCATCACCCTGACCGTGCGTCGGCGCTTTACTCGAAAGAACGCCTGACATCCAGGCTGTGAAACACCTAACCGGGCGGTCGCCAGTCGATCGCCCGGTTTTTTTAATTTTGAATGAAGTTGCTTTGAAAAGCGAGTTACACGAAGAACACGAAGACGGCACGAAGGGCACGAAGCTTTGAATTCTCGTATCTGATTAGGTATGCCTGTCAGCTATTGATAAGCCTGAGTTTTTTGAAACCGCAGATTACGCAGATCGCACAGATTCAATGACTGGCAAGGCGGATGCTGACATGGCTGAGTCATTTGGGTAATCAGGTCCAGATTTCAAACTTCCTACCCTTCGTGCCTTCTTCGTGTGCTTCGTGTTCTGCTTTTGGGTTTGCTGCCCTTCTGCACTTGCACCTGCCGGATTAACCGTGGCGCGACACAGGGGTGGTTGAGTTGAAAAAGAGCTATTCAGAGGTTTGCTGGTACTGGAAAAGAACATGGGCGCTTTCGCGCCCATGCTTGGTGCGTGGCCTACTACCAGCCAGTTGAGGAAGAGTCTGCCTATCCCTGGAATCACTTTCTGTGCGGTATCACACATAGCGGGGGAATGATTTCACTGAAGAAGCTGTATGCAGTTTCGGCGTGCGCATTGGTTTTCCTTGTCACCTTCGTGCCTTCTTCGTGCACTTCGTGTCCTGCTTTTCGGGTTTGCAGTCCTGTGCAGTCGCAACCGGTCTTGAAAGCCGAAGTGCGAAGGGAGAAATGCCCCGCGTAATTGACCCAAGTGTGCGTAAGCGCACTGAAAGCGGGTGAGTACTCGGTAGGATGACTGGACAGTCAGCAATAACATTGCAAGAGAAATTCATGTCGGATCAGAAGTCCAGTTTTCATGAGCATCATCAACCCCGGTGTCATCCCGAAGCCCCGGATGAGTGGGAGAATGAAGGTGGCAGCGTATGCGAACTGGATGCGGCAGAGCGGTCTGAAAACAACCAACCCGCTGCGAGTTCCGAGTCGGAGATCGCGCTACTTGGTGCCCTGCGACTGGGTATTCTGATTACCAATTCCGATGGTGAAATCACCTATAGCAACCCTGCCTTCCAGGAGTTGTATGGCGCCTCCTCTTCGGAACTGCTTGGCACCCACTGGTGCGATGTCATCGATGAACGGGATCGAGCGGACACTCTCGCCCGCTGGCAGGAGGCCGGTGACGGACAAGACCCGCTGACCTTCGATGTGCGCATGGTTACCGATTCCGGGGGAAGGATCTGGTCACGGCACAGTATCGCCGGCCTGTCTCCGGATCAGTCAGCCGGGAGTTTTATTCACACCATTGAAGACATCAGCACCGTCAAGGCTTCGGAACAGGCCGTGACGGTTGCCAGGCAAGCACTTTCGCGGGAACGGGAACGAGCGCGGGTTACGCTGGAGTGCATCGGCGATGCGGTCATCAGCACCGATGAAAAAGGACAGGTGACCTACCTGAATGCGGTGGCGGAAGAACTCACAGGCTGGTCGCGCGAATCGGCTTTCGGCGAGCCGTTCAGCCGCGTCTTCAGGGTGGTCGATCTGGACACGGGTGAACCTGTACGCAATCCGGCCGAGCGGGCGATTGAAAGTCTGGAGATCGTGGAGATACCGGAGAACTGTCTGTTGCTGCGGCCTGACGGCAGCGAACTGGCGATCGAGGATTCCGCCGCCCCCATTCTCGACGCAGACGGCCGGCTTACTGGAGCCGTTGTGATTTTTCGTGACCGCAGGATGTCCCGGGAGAATACGGCAAAGATGGCCCACCTGGCCCGCCATGATGCTCTGACGGGCTTGTGCAACCGGGTTGCGTTTGGCGAGCACTTTGCTCAGGCGATCAATCTTGCCCGGCGTCACGAGAAAGAAGTTGGCCTGATGTTTATCGATCTGGATAATTTCAAACAGGTCAACGACA
>SLIH01000062.1 GCA_007135745.1 Halomonas sp.
TCCAGGGTTCCGACACCGTCCTCATCCCAGCTCGCCTCTATATCTGCATCAAAGGTGCGGATGACACGACCCCGCCAGTCCTTGACCACACCCCGGGCCCAGAGTTGCCCCTGAAAAAATTCCGCCGGACGCAGTTCGGGCTCACGATCACCATAATCGTTGAGTCGCTGACCGGAACATCCGACCAGGAGTAATAAAAGCACCGTCACGAGAAAGATTCGCAGCGCTGGGTTCATGATAATCTCCTAATGAACTCGTCGGATCAGGGCCTTGGGCTGTCCAGATCCATACGCTGCAAACCGGATTCAGGACCACGATTGGCCGAAATGACGGAAATCTTGCAGGCCCCCGTCATTGGTACGCAGTTCATTTTGTCCTACAAAGGCAGCAGATACCGCAGGAAAACCATTCCGCGGCTGTTTTTTTGGAGGTTCCACTATGCCCATGTACAAAGCACCGTTACGAGATACCCAGTTTCTGCTGCATGACGTTTTCGACTATTCCAGTCATTACGCAAGCCTGAGCAATGGCGAAGACGCCACCCCGGATATGGTGGACGCCATCCTGGGGGAGTGCGCCCGGTTCTGTGAGGAAGTGCTGAGCCCGCTCTACCAGAGCGGTGACGAAGAGGGCTGCCGTCTGGAGAACGGCGAAGTGAAAACCCCCAAGGGCTTCAAGGACGCCTATGACCAGTACGTGGCCGGTGGATGGCAGGGTCTGTCCAGTCTACCCGAATACGGCGGTCAGGGCCTGCCGGCCTCGCTGGGGCTGATCAAGCAGGAAATGATTGGTACGGCCAACTGGCCCTTCAGCATGTATCCCGGTCTGTCCATGGGCGCCATGAACACCATCCAGCTCCATGGTAACGAAGAGCAGCGCCAGACCTACCTGATTCCGCTGACCGAGGGCCGCTGGGCCGGCACCATGTGTCTGACTGAACCCCAGTGCGGAACCGATCTTGGCCAGGTGCGCACCAAGGCCGAACCCCAGTCCGACGGCAGTTACCGTATCACCGGCACCAAGATCTTCATCTCCTCGGGCGACCATGACCTGACCGAGAACATCGTGCATGTGGTCCTGGCGCGCACCCCCGATGCGCCCAAGGGCACCCGGGGCATTTCCCTGTTCATCGTGCCCAAGTTCCTCCCGGACGCGCAGGGCGGCGTGGGCGAGGCCAATGCGGTCTCGGTCGGTGCCCTGGAGAAAAAGATGGGCATCAAGGCCTCCGCCACCTGCACCATGAACTTCGATGGCTCCGTGGGTTATATGATCGGCGAGGAGAACAAGGGCCTGGAGTGCATGTTCACCTTTATGAACACCGCCCGTATCGGCACCGCCATCCAGGGCGTGGGACCGGCCGAACTCTCCTACCAGAACGCTCTGGCCTACGCCAAGGAGCGCCGCTCCATGCGGGCGCTTTCCGGCAAGAAGGAACCCGAGCAGGTGGCCGACAGCATCATGTACCACGCCGATGTGCGCCGCATGCTGCTGACCCAGAAGGCCGTCGCCGAAGGTGGCCGGGCCATGCTCTATTACGCCGCCCAGTATGCTGACCACATGATCTGTGGGTATCTGGAGGAAGACGAGGAAAAAGTCGCCAAGTGGGACGACAAGCTTGGTTTCCTGACACCCATTCTCAAGGGCTTCCTGACCGAGATCGGTTACGAAGCCACCAACCTGGGCATGCAGGTCTACGGCGGCCACGGCTACATCAGCGAGCACGGCATGGAACAGATCGTGCGCGACACCCGCATTGCCACCCTCTATGAGGGCACCACCGGCATCCAGGCGCTGGATCTGCTCGGGCGCAAGGTGCTGCTGACCACCCAGGGCGGGGCGGTGCGCGACTTCACCCTGAAGATGGCCAACTTCGCTCGCAAGCACCTCAGCGACAAGCGGGTACGTCCCATGGCCTGGGAGCTGCTCAAGCTCTCCGGCCAGTGGAACTGGCTGACCATGCGGCTGATGCTGACCGCGCGCAAGGACCGGGATCTGGTCTCCTCCGCTTCCTACGATTTCCTGATGTACAGCGGTTATGTCTTCATGGCCTACATGTGGACCAGGATGGCTGTTGCGGCTTACGAAGGGATCGAGAACGGCGGCGAGCGGGGCGAGGATTTCTACCGCGCCAAGATCACCACGGCGGAATTCTATTTCGACCGCCTGCTGCCGCGCGCCCAGAGCCATGCCAGCAGTATGCTCACACCGAGTGAAAAAATCATGAAACTCGACAACGAGCACTTCAACTTCGACTGACCCTCCCCGGTCCCGCCTTTATCAGGCGGGACCTGATTTTCCGCGTCACTGGCTCTATCGACATTAACGGCACCTGTTGGCGTTTTAACTGTTATGTTATAACATTTGCATCCGCTCACGCAGATGACGGCTAACCCAAGCGTCCCATAAGAACCAACAGAATCCACCATTAAGGGAGCACAGAACATGTGGAAGCAATCCCTCGTACCGGCCCTGGCGCTTGGCCTGCTGGCCAGCCCACTGGCCCTGGCCAACACGTCCGAGCCCGGTACCACCGATCAGAACATGGACCAGGTGCTGGCCCAGTTCGACCAAGGCACCCAGGCTGAAGCACAACGTGCCGCAGCGGCGGACAACCAGGGCATTAACCCGCGCCGAGAGCGCCTGCAACTTGGCGGTGACTCCCCGGTGGGTTCCGGCACCGGATTCAATCCCGCCATTTCCGTAATCCTCGATGGCGTCTACGGCAATTTCAGCGGCGAGGTTGATACCCCGCCCGGTTTTGACGGGGGCCACAGCCACGGTCATGGGCACGGTCATGGTCTGGAGGAAGGCTTCCAGATTCGTGAGGCCGAAGTGACGTTCGAGGGTGCCGTGGATCCCTACTTCGACATGATGGTGACCGCCGCGATCACGGATTCCGACATCGAACTCGAAGAAGCCTATGTGACCACCCGGGCGCTGCCCTGGGGCTTCCAGGTCAAGGCCGGTAAGTTCCTCAGTGACGTGGGTTACATCAATCGCCAGCACTTACACGACTGGGATTTCGCCGATCAGCCCTGGATGCGCGAACTGATCTTCGGCGATGAAGGTCTCAACGAAAAGGGTGTACAGGCCAGCTGGGTTGCACCGACGGCCAATTACACCCGACTGGGTGTCGAGGTACTTGAAGGCGAAACGCCCGGTGTTGCTAATTTCGTGGGCGAAGATCGCAAGCAGGTGGTGACTTTGCTTCCCGATGAGGATGATGGCAGCCCGGTTCGCAACCGCTGGCGCGATTACAACGGTCTCGAGGATAAAACCGGCCCCCGCCTCTTCACCGCCTTCGCCAACTATGCGCCCAACCTGGGCTTTGACCATGCCATCCAGTTTGGCGTCTCCGGCGGCTACGCCAATACATTCCAGGAAGAAGAAATGCATTCCAGTGCCCGTCTCGAGACCTGGGATGGTGACGCCTGGTTTGCCGGCGTTGATGTGGTCTACAAATACAGTGGCCGCGGTATCCATGGTCACGGAGACCTGACACTGCAGGGTGAATACTTTGTCCGGGAACAGGACCTGACCTATCGCAACCAGGTGTTTGATGGTGACGGTAATTTCCAGGTCATCGGTGAAGGCGATATCCGCCCGAAACAGGACGGCATGTACCTGCAGGGGATCTATGGGTTCGCGCCCCGCTGGAATGGCGGTCTGCGTCTGGACGCCGTGGGTATGACCAACAAGGCCTTCGA